>JAURLY010000237.1 GCA_030830945.1 Gammaproteobacteria bacterium
AAATTGGGTTCCTTTTCAAGAATTGAGCGAATAGCTTGTCGATAAAGCACCCTGTCAGCTTGGGCCCTGGTTGCCCTGACGGCAGGTCCTTTTCGTGAATTCAAGATTCGAAATTGGATACCAGCTAAATCGGTTGCCGTGGCCATAGCACCACCCAGCGAATCAATTTCTTTAACCAGGTGACTTTTTCCGATACCGCCAATAGCGGGGTTACAAGACATTTGCCCAAGCGTATCAATGTTATGAGTAAGCAAAAGTGTTTTTGCACCCGAACGCGCAGCGGCTAGGCAGGCTTCTGTCCCGGCATGACCACCACCAATGACAATGACATCAAATTTTTGTTCGGACATAACTATTGCTTGGAGTCTCCGTTACCTGATCATTTTTTGACCAGTTAAATCAGGGTTGGGCATTATATAGATTGTTGAGAAATAGGCTAATTAAACCTGACCGGGTCTTGCAAGTGTTCAAGGATTACTTAAAACAAATATATATGTATATATATGTATATAGAGAAGTACCTTAATACTGTTATTACTAGTGAAGCCATTTGTCGTGGATAAGCCAGTTATCACAATACAAAACAGTGACTTGGGAAAAGCATAACCGGGGTACAGATAGACAACAAAAGTATGCAAAAACTGAGACGGAAGCTTGTATAAAAAATTGACCATTTTTTTTATACAAGTTCACTAAGTGTTTGTTACCGCGCTAACCACAGAGTTATACATTTACAGGAAGAAAAAAAGTATAAAAGAGTGCTCTTGTATAAATATGGGTAGAACCTGTCAATTAGACTTGGATAGATTGTGGGTATAGTGCTTAGTGCGTGTTCAAAAGAGAGAATAAACTATGGCTAATTTTAATGGGCAAACTGCGGTTATCACTGGTGGTGCCCAGGGTATTGGTTTGGCAACTGCAACTAGACTTATAAGTGATGGTTGTGAAGTTATGATTTGGGATATTGATGAAGAAAAAGGAGCTGAAGCCGCCAAAAGCCTTGGCTGCCAATTTCTAAAAATGGATCAAACGGATAACAATTTAGTTGAAGAAGCCACAGAAAAAACCATTCAAACAATGAAAAAAATTGATATTTTGGTCTGTAGTGCAGGAATAGCCGGGCCAACCTTTTCTACATGGGACTACCCTGTAGAAGAATGGTCAAAAGTATTTGATGTGAATGTAAATGGCGTTTTTTATTGCAATAAGCATGTTGTAAAAAAAATGCGAGAAAATGGGTATGGCAGGATAATCAATATTGCCTCTATCGCTGGTAAGGAAGGAAATCCCAATGCATCAGCATATTCAGCTTCGAAAGCCGCAGTTATCGCGCTAACAAAATCATTAGGGAAAGAAACAGCAGATCAGGATATAGCTGTAAATTGTATTACCCCCGCAACAGCTAAAACAAAAATACTAGATCAAGTGTCCCAGGAGTTTATTGAATACATGATTTCTAAAATACCTAGAAATCGATTTGTCAGGGTTGATGAGGTGGCCGCACTCATTGCTTTTCTGGCAAGCAAGGAAAACAGTTTCACTACGGCAGGTGTATTTGATATCTCTGGTGGAAGAGCAACGTATTAATCTTTAACTTAGGTCGATTTATTTGCCAATACAAAATCCGGAGAATATTTTTCCGAGTAAATCATCAGCACTTAGATCTCCGGTTATCTCACTCAGGAAAAGTTGGGAAAGTCGGAGGTCTTCAGCGAGCAACTCACCAGATTGATGTTCTTCAAAGCCACTTAGTCCGGTTTCTATCATTTCGAGACATTTGCTTAATGCCTGGGTATGACGAATGCGAGCCGAAAATTGTGGTTCCCTTTCATCCAGATGCAGTATGTGTGTAATCGATTGAATTAATTCATCCAGACCTGCAGAGGTTTTCGCAGAAATATTAATCAAGGTTTGGTCTTCAATAGCCGATGGACTACCGTCTTGCTCCAATAAGTCCAATTTATTAGCCACAAACAGAATTGGTTTATCGGTATTTAGGATGTCAGAAAAATCTCCGAGAACGTCAGAAATACTGGCACCAGCCAGAGTGCTGGCATCAAATATAAACAGGAGAATATCGGCATCTTTAGCTTTTGTCAGAGTTCGATCAATGCCGATTTTTTCTATCTGGTCTGGTTGATCATTAAGACCTGCGGTATCGATAAATGTTACCGGGGCCCCGCCGATATCAATCGGCTGTTCAATTGAATCGCGGGTCGTCCCGGCGACATCACTAACGATGGCAATTTCCTGACGGGCGAGTAGATTAAGCAGAGAGGACTTACCTGCATTGGGGCGACCAATAATGGCAATACGGGCCCCTTCTTTTAATAGCAAGCCTCTTTGGGCTTCGTTCAATAACGCTTGTATAGCAATACGTGCGTTAACAATCTGGTCGATAATATCTGAATCGGCAATAAAATCGATTTCCTCTTCCGGAAAATCTATTGCTGCTTCGATGAATATTCGAATCTGGTTGATTTGCTCCTGAAGTGCATGAACCTGCTGTGAAAATATGCCTTGTAGTGATCGATTAGCGGCACGAACACCAGCTTTGGTTCCAGCGTCAATTAAATCAGCAATAGCTTCCACCTGGGTCAGGTCAAGTTTGTCGTTTAAAAAAGCTCTCTGGGAGAATTCACCCGGTAACGCCTGGCGGGCGTTGAGATTGAGACAGGCTTCAAGTGTCAGCTGCAAAACCAGGGGGCCGCCATGAATTTGCAGTTCTACAACATCTTCACCAGTAAAGGAATTAGGTGCGGGAAAGTAAATAGCCAAACCTTCGTCAAGCAAACCGTTGTCATTCTTGAACTGACAGAAGTGAGCAAAACGAGGCTGCAATTTTTTGCTCGAAAGCTGTTCTGCAATTGAAAGGGATAATTTCCCGGAAAGGCGGATAATACCAATGCCGCCACGGCCCGGAGCTGTGGCGATAGCGGCAATGGTGTCATGATCTTTAATGGGTGTGCTGGGCATGACACAAGTTTGCCTTTATCCGTAAGGAAGCGCTATACGCTACCCATGAAATAATAATGCGACCTTATATACTTCTGTTGGGCTACTTGGTCGTGCCTTTCTCAAGGTTTCTGGTAATGATCCACTGCTGCGTTATGGAAAGCAGATTATTTACCGTCCAGTAGAGAACCAGTCCAGAAGGAAACCACATAAACATAAAAGTAAACATGATTGGCATCATCTGCATCACTTTAGCCTGGGTAGGGTCTGGTGGTGGAGGATTAAGTTTTTGCTGAAACCACATACTGGCACCCATGATCAGTGGTAAGACGAACCAGGGATCCTTGGCAGACAAATCCTGAATCCAGCCAAAGAAAGGTGCATGACGAATCTCCACACTTTCCAAAAGCACCCAATAAAGTGCAATAAAGATAGGCATCTGTAATAGCATGGGCAAACAGCCACCCATAGGATTAACCTTTTCTTTTTGATACAGCTTCATCATCTCTTGCGACATCGCCTGACGATCGTCACCAAATCGTTCGCGAAGAGCAGTCATTTTTGGTGTTAGCTTGCGCATACGCGCCATGGATCTATAGCTAGTTGCAGATAAAGGAAACAGGATCAGCTTGACGATCAAGGTAAGCAAAATAATAGAAACACCCCAATTCACTACACCAGGAAATATTTTCATATCCAGATTAAATGAATGTATTTCACCACTCTGGATAAAGTAAAGAACGGCATACAGAGGTTGGGCTGCCCACCAAAGCCAGCCGTAATCAACGGTCAGATCCAGGTGTTGTGCAATATCACGCAATCTATATTGGTCTTTGGGGCCAACATAGAATCCAGCCTTGATGGAATCTTGCTGTCCCGGGTCAACCGAAAACTCCGGTTGAGTGAAACCGATGTAGTAAAGATTCCTGTTAGCAGATTTTCGCAGGTCATAGGAAACTTGCTGATCTTCAACGGGAATCCAAGCGGATAAAAAATACCGCTCAAGAAGAGCTACCCAGCCAGAATCGACGGTCTCGCGGTAGCGGTTTTTCTCAATATCCTCAAATTCAACTTTCTTGTAACGCTCCTCAGGAGTCGTGATGGCTGCACCAACATAGGGTGCAGCACCAAACATGGAGTCGACATCGGGAATAAAGTCATCGCGATTAATCTGGCCATAGAAAGCCGCGCTCCAGCTTGAACTAGACTGGTTATCAATCAGGTACTCAACATCGATTAGGTAATCTTCACGATGAAAGGTAAAGCGTTTGGTAATGCCGATACTACCTTGTTGATAATAGAGGTCTATGCTGAGCTGATCCTGGCTCTCGGATAAAACATAGGAATTAGCTTCAGAGGAAAAAAGCGGCCTACCCTGGGCTGTATCAGTGGCATTTGTTCCAATCAGGCCGCTGCGGGCAACATAAGTTTGGTTGTTGCTATTAGTCAGCAGCTGGTATGGCGTTTCAACACTGCTCGAGTGAACGTGTTCCAATAGTTTGGCTGAAACAAGGTCACCACCGCGGGGATCAATTTGGACATCGAGGACATCTGTAGTTACCTGAATCAGGGATGAACTACTTGATGTCCCAGAGCTTGGTTCCGGGCTTTGTGTTTCCGGCCGTTGTATCTCCGGCAAGCTATTATCATTTAGCGCAAATTGGGGTTCTGGCAGCTCGGATGAGGGAATGGGTGATGATGAAAATGATTCAGACACCTGGCTATCAAGTGCGTCACGTGACAGCTTAAATTCATCCCACTCACGGAAGAGAAGGAGTACACAGATGCCCATGCCGAGCAGCAGGGCAGACTTTACCCAGTCGATATCTTTTAACATCAGGTCGTAGTTTCCGAATCTTGGTGTTTGCAGTTTTTAAGTAAAGCTTTCTGATTTCCATGCTTATGGTTACAGGACGAGCTTTCTGGAACGGGATCATAGCCTCCGGCGTTGCCGGGGTGGCATTTTAAAATGCGTTTAAGACTGAGATAACCCCCTCGAAGTATGCCTTGTTGTTGCAAGGCTTGCAGACTATAGGCAGAACAGGTTGGATGAAATCGGCAGCTTGGCCCAAGTAATGGGCTTATGAAATAGCTATAGGCGCGAATAGGAAGCAAAATAAGCCAGACAAACCAGTGGTTGATGGTCTTTGGATTTAATTTATTTGGCATGTCGCTTAGCCAGAGACTCAAAGAGTTCCGCAACCAGAGCGGAAATTTCTGTATTTGTCTTTTGATCTGAATTACCGCGGTTCATGAAAATTACATCCAGGTTGGGCAATAGATACTGCCGCATACGAAAATTTTCCCGTGCCAATCGTTTAAGAAGGTTTCGGTCAACAGCACATTTTAAAAACTTCTTGCGAATAACCAAGCCAAGACGAGGGTGCTCGAGCTGGTTAGTGCGGCAGAGTAACAGATACGGCCCTTTGCTGATGCGAACGTCAACCTGTTCGAATACGGCAGAGTAATCGTGTTTGGTGAGGAGCCGATGATGAGGGCGAAAACTGAAATTTTCCACAGCCTGTCTCGACACGAAAGACGCCGGGTCTGTTCAGGCAGGAATGAGATGGCTGATGCGAGCATAAACGCAATCAGCCAGCCGCATCTTAAACAGAGAGGCGTTTACGACCTTTAGCACGGCGACGCGCTAGAACCTGACGACCATTTGCGGTTGCCGATCGTGCGCGAAATCCGTGAGTTCGTTTACGTTTCAGGTTGCTGGGCTGAAATGTGCGTTTCATTGTTCCGAATCCAAAATCTTTTCAGTGAGGCCCGGTATGGCAATCTTGAGTTTGGAGCCGTCCGGAGCGGGTGCGCGATTCTATAGGAACGCCATTGGTAAATCAACGAATTGAAATAGGAGCGTAGTGAAAAAACTAACAATAAATTAAAGCTATCGGTTTTTGTTTAATTAATTAATAAAAACTAAAAAAATAAAAATTTGAACTAAAAAGGGGCGTTTTAAGCTCTTTATACAAAGTATCCACAAGCTACTAAGTGGAAGTTCATCATATGCCTGTGGATAAAGATTTTTTGTTGTAAGTTTGACAGATGGTAACGTGCTGAATATAAAGGATATTTATATTTATAACCCCTGCCTTTGTGATATAAAAATGTGTGGATAAAAAGACATTTAACTGTTTATAATCTCCACACCAAAACTAAGTACTCACAAAATAATTATAAGAGGAAGGGGAGCAACATGGCTGCACCTCACTGGCATCGCTGTGCAGATTTCTTACAACAAGAGTTATCTGAACAGCAGTTCAATACCTGGATACGCCCTTTACAGGTTGAACAAATGGGGCAAGATCTGTACCTGCTAGCGCCTAACCGTTTTATAAAAAACTGGGTGGAAGAAAAGTTTCTTTCCCGTATCAAAGAAATTTATTCAGAGATTGGCAGCACTACACAAATCTGCCTTGATCTTATTTCTAATCAAGACCAGATTGGCCACCAGGTTTCACCAGCGGAGACACTGATGGAGCCGGCCAACCAGGATATCCAGCAGGACCAGCACCGGGAAAGTACCTCCCTGATGGCCAATGGCATGTACGGTCAATCATCAATTAGTGCTCCCAGGGGGCTTGGAGTAGTTGAGTCCCCGTACAGTCCTTCGCCAATGCCCGCAGAACCCTCGCAAGACAATACGAACAGAACGAATAATTTCAGGAATGATGCCGGCAGCTCTCATATAGGAAATCGGGGCACAGCGCTTAATAGCTTGTTTACTTTTGATTCATTTATAGAAGGTAAATCAAACCAGCTAGCCTTGGCAGCAACTATTCAGGTAGCAGCGAATCCCGGGGGTGGTTACAACCCACTCTATATATATGGGGGTGTAGGCTTGGGTAAAACCCATTTAATGCATGC
>JAURLY010000238.1 GCA_030830945.1 Gammaproteobacteria bacterium
CAAAAACAGCTTCTGACCGGTTTTTTGACTGCAGCTTTCGGTAAATATTACGGATATGGACTGGCACCGTCGTTTGCGAAATGGACAATGTTGAGGCCACTTCAGAATAGGAAAGCCCGCGTGAAATGAGATTTAGAACCTCTAATTCGCGCGGTGATAAAATTTTGGCATTTTGTTTTGGCTCGGCTTGGCCTTCGGGCTTGTGGCCTGCCTTGTTCCATAAAAGGCCGGCAAGCGGCGCGTCGTTGTAATTATTCTGAAGGTTGACGACAATCTTATTGGCAATCGATGGCGAGATTGGTGAATCTCCAGCCATTGCTGTTTTGATAACTGTAATGATTTCAGACGCGTCATCGCTCTTGTGAACATAGCCAACAGCGCCATCAGCAATCGCTTGCAGAATAACCGCACTATCCATTGATGATGAAATAACTATTGTGATGGCTGTATCGACTGTGGTTGAAAATATCTTGATGCTCTGGTTTCCCCGCCCATCTGGTAAATCAAGATCGGCAAGAAGAATATCAATATGATGGTCACTCAAACAGGCCAAAAATTCGGCATTGTCAGAGCATGTAAAAACCTGCTGAACGTAATCCCACCCTTTGAGGATACGCTTAAATCGCTGTTGTAAATATAAATCATCTTCTAAAACAGCGATATTGATCATTCTTTGCCTTCTGGGAAGCTGTGCATATTCATCTAGGGAAGGTCTGCAGAACCCTCGCGCCAGCGGGAGTTGAGGTTTAAAAGCTCATCCAAGGAAACACGAAACGCGTTTTCATCGAATTCCAGAGTATTCAGGCCGTATTGAAGGGCCTTTTCAGGCCTCTTGCGGGCACTTTCCCGCGGTGTACGCGCACTCATCCCCGCGCACCCAGCAAATGTCTTCGGGCCATCCACACATTGCTCAGCGCAAACAGCGTTATCAGTTGCGCCGTATTCTTTGCCAGCCCTTTGTAGCGAACCTTGGTGAAGCCGAACTGGCACTTGATCACCCGGAACGGGTGCTCAACCTTCGCGCGAACGCTGGCTTTGAGTTGCTCGGCTTTGTCCAGCAAGCTGCCCAAAGGCAAGTTCTTATTCAACGCCCGGCGTTTGCCGGGGCGCATGGCGACATGCCAGTTAACACCGGTGGCTTCAGGCCGCTTGACCGAGCCTTGGTAACCGGCATCCGCAAACACCACAGTTTCTTCACCGTGCAGCAATCCATGACCTTGCGTGACATCGTTGACATTGGCCGCAGTGCCGATGACGGTGTGCACCAAGCCAGAGTCTGCATCGACGCCGATATGCGCACTTCATGCCGAAGTGCCACTGGTTGCCTTTCTTGGTCTGGTGCATCTCCGGATCCCGCTCACCCGTGCTGTTCTTGGTCGAGCTGGGAGCAGCAATCAGCGTGGCATCAACGACCGTGCCGGTCTTGAGCATCAAACATTTGGCGATCAAGGTGGCGTTGATGGTGGCCAGCAATTGAATGCTCAAGTTGTGCTCTTCCAGAAGATGGCGAAACCGCAGGATGGTGGATTCGTCGGGCAACCGGGTCATGCCAGCGTCCAACCCTGCAAATTCGCAGTACAGCGGCGTGTCATGCAGGGCTTCTTCCATGGCCGGGTCAGACAGACCGAACCATTGCTGCATGAAGTGAATGCGCAGCATGGTCAATACCGCAAAGGGCGGGCGTCCTGTCTTGCCGGACGGCGCATGCGGCTCAATCAGCGAAACCAGTTCGGCCCAAGGCACCACCAGGTTCATCTCGTCGAGAAATTCGCGCTTGCGTGTTCTCTTCGCTGCGAGTTCAAATCCGGTTGCAAGGCTCATTTGTTTCATGTCTCTAATGTCTCCGATTTGGCCTACAGCAGGCTGACTTATGCAGACCTTCCCTAGACGATTTTTCCTAAGATAAACAACCAATCTAATCGTATTTGAGCGCTGGCTACCATACCCTATCCATGGTATTGAGCAAATGGCCGATCTGGTGAAAACTCTATAAAAATAAATCCATATTTAAATGCTGGAGTCATAAATTATGAAAAAGTCCCAACTGGTGGGCAGTGTTCTTTTGCTGTCATTAACTGGCTGTTCTTCGATTGGCAGTGAGTGGAACAACACGGCCGATTTCATATTCGGACCGGATGATGGCGCGGGTCAACGTCAGGAAGCCGCTGCCAAGATGGTATCTGATGTGGCTGGTAGCGCCAATCCAGAACAGGCTTTGGTTGACGGTGTTGTGAAGAAAAGCGTTGATGTTGTGAAGAAAAGCGTTGATAAAGCTGCCATGTCAACTGCTGCGACCATCGATAATTCTATAGCCTATTCTAAAACCGATATCAGCATAACTGGCATTACAAGCAAAAAGACACGTTATGCGATTACCAATGTCAAAGGCTTTGAGCCAAATGACGATGGCCATGCGCAAACATTCATGCAGTCATCGCTGACGAACGCGAACTCAAGAGCTGTTTTGAATTTGGGTTTGGGGCGCCGTTATCTTAGTGATGATGAAAGCGTCATTTCCGGCTTTAATGCCTTTTTAGATTTTGACCCAAAATATGGCCATCAGCGAGTTAGCATTGGGGCAGAGTTGAAAGCCTCGGCGTTTGAACTTACTGCAAATAGCTACAAAGCCCTGACCAAATGGAAAAAAGGCAAAAGCGACAATCAAGAACGAGCGCTGGACGGGCATGATATCGAGCTTGGCGCACAAATCCCGTACATGCCGGCTGCAAAGCTCTATGTGAAAAATTGGAAATGGAAGGGCGAAGACGGCGCTGGTGACACCAAGGGTAATACCTACAGTCTAGCCTTTTCACAGTTGATAAATGGTGTTCAGGTTGACCTTGGTCGCAGAGACTACGATGGGCTTCAAAAAGACGAGAATTTTGTCCGACTGACCTACAGCATTCCGATGGGGGGGGCGCCCACGAATTCTAGCAAGCAATTATTCTCAAGCGAAATGTTTGAGAGCGCGTCGATGAAACACAAAATGCTCGATAAGGTTCGGCGTAATAACGCAATTGTAATTCAAACCAAGTTCGTCGCTGCAGTTGGTGGAGTTTAATACTATGTCACATTATCTAAAATTTTTGTTTTCAGCGCTGTTCGTTTTTTCAACGTTATCGTTATCAGCTAATGCTCAATCAATAACAAACGAGAACGCCGTGGCTTCATCTGCTTGTCCCACAACCGGTAACATGGTGGCACAAAATGGAGATTGCCGCGTCACTCCATCAACGTTTTCGACAACGATTTACGAAATTGGGCTATGCACCGCGCATCCGTATGGTGCGGCAAAAACAAGCGCAACATTCGACGCTTCAACTTGTGTTGTGATTTATACTGATGCTGCCCCTGCCGCTGTAGATCTTGCAGCAGCAATTGGCACCAACACGTCTCTGTCCGGAACTGCGTCAGCGCCACCTGAGGGAACTTATGGATTTCCGTATATTAAGTTAGGGACAGATTTTACAGTAGCTGGTTCATTTACAAACACACCGACTGGTGGAGTAGCAACCACCTACTACAGCGGCGGCGCTGGTGCTGTCAATACTACTGGCCCAGCGGTTACGCAAACAGACTCACTGAAGAACTTTGGTGATACCTTATGCTCATCGGGTTATGTGGGCGCTGCAGTTGTTGGTGGAACTATGGACGGCTTCATCACAGATACTGCTTTTACAAGAAGTATTGATACTGACAAGAGCGGCACCCCGGTCATTTGCAACAAAAGTGATAGATTAATCGCGGTTATGAATCTAGCGGCGCCCTTCACCGTTACGAGTCAAACATATGCGGTAAACTTTAACTTTATTCTTACTAACTATGGAGCTCAGTTTGTTGATGGAAACAACGCTGCCGGCGCCCCTGAAGAATTTGCAAGCGCACCCTTTGCTGGTTACTTTACTGTGCTAAATGCTGACTAAACAAATACTCCTAAATTCAATCTAACATACTCTGATACTGCCGCCAGACAAAATGGCGGTGGTAAATTAGATACATTTGGCTAATGGTAGCCGAACAATTATGGACATTTTATGTATCACCAGCCTCTACCAATGATTATTAGCAATAAAAAAAACTAGCACTAGTTTATAGGATTTGGCCTGAGTATCGTGGTCCTGTCCGTCCTCAAATAGTTTGAGACAGATGGGTTAATTTCTCAAAGGAGAGGTTGGCTTAACTAATCAGCTTGACATTTATCATTTTTTATTTACATTGATGGCAAAAATTAATTTTCAAATTAAGAAATAGGAGAGTATGAAAGAAAATAAACCACTGATATCAATGCAAGAATTGGAAGCGCTAATTGGCGGATGGGACGATACACCGAGTCCCAATTCAGTTGATAAGTTCTTCCCTTTGAGAATTATTTTGATATTAGTTTTTTGCATATTTATAATCACTCGTTTGCTTTTTTTTACGGATAGTTGTGCAGCAATATTGACTAATTCTGTTGAGCAAATGAATAACATCAAGCCATACTTATATTTTAGAGGGTGGTTTATTTTAATTATGCTTTTAGTTTATTTAAATGCCTATCGAACAGGTAAATTTTTCGGCATTATTTCCGCA
>JAURLY010000239.1 GCA_030830945.1 Gammaproteobacteria bacterium
AAATGTGGTTACCAGTATCGGATCTGGAAATTGGCGCAGAAGTGCATCGGGTACCTGCCCAAGCCCGGTTTTCTTGTCTACATACAGGTAGGTTTCTTCTTTTTTTGCCGTTTTATAGGCATCACAAAGAATCATTTCACTGCTCATGCATTGGCCTCATTGCTCACACAATTTCTCAAGTTCAGCGCCGAGCAACTCGAAGCGCCATCCCTGAAGTAGCGAGGAGCTTATTTGCACCCGACCCGCCTTGTACTGGATAAGTTCTGATAAATCATTTTTGTTGGCGATAAAACGTGCCGACAGTGCCAACTCTTCAGATTTGTCATTAACAACCTTTTGCAGATGCTTTAGCAACGCCCGCTGTTCAGGCTCCAGATCAGGCACTGGCTGGTTTGGTGGCTGCTCAAGCTCATCCGTATTGATTATCTCCAATATCGCCTGACTGTTTCGTCTAAGGGTAGTAGGAGTCACGCCCCGGATTTCCGAAAGCTGCTGAAGCGTTGTCGGTTTTTTTGTGGCGATTTCCAAAAGTTCGGGATCTTTCATCATCCAGCCACGGGGTTTGTCCAGGCGCCGACTCAGGTTTTCCCGCCAGTCCACCAGAGCATAGACAAAGGGCCAACAATCCGGATTGGTGCGTCCCAACCCTTTAACCCGCAGCCATTGTTGCTCAGGCCTGGGTTCTTGCAAATATTTGTCACGCATTGCGTCGCACTCTTGCACAACCCAGTCAAAACGACCAGACGCCCTGAGTTCTTCTTCCAGTTCAGCGTAAATGCCCAACAGCCAGCGAACATCTTCCCGGGCATAGGTTCGTTGTGCCGGACTTAAAGGCCTTTGCAGCCAATCTGATCGGGTTTCCGACTTATCCAGCTCGATGCCTCGCAGGGTGGACACCATATTGGCATATCCCAGTGCATCACCTTTGCCCAAGAAAGCACAAGCAATCTGGGTATCGATCAAGTGCGAGGGCTGCGAATCAAAATAACGGCGGAATACCTCTAGATCTTCACTGCATGAATGCATAACAATTGTCACGTCACCTTGTAACAATTCAGCGAACGGCCGCCAGTCTTTAATTTCCAATGGATCAATGAGCACCAATTCCTCATCTGAAGCAATTTGCAACAGGGCCAAAATCGGATAATAGGTGTTACGGCGTTCAAATTCGGTATCCAACGCTAATCTGGGATAGCTCTTGAGCCTCTCGCACAGCTGCTCCAGCTCTGTCTGGGTATTTACGTCGCTTTCCTTAAGGTGAGAATTCAAAAATAGGTTGCTCAGAAAGTGGGAAGAACTTGATGCCTGTAATGGCATCAACTGTAGGCTTTACGACCAGCAAAAGCCTGGCTAAGGGTATTGCCATCAACATATTCCAGTTCGCCGCCTGTTGGAACACCCTGCGCAATTCTGGAAAGCTTAATCGGATGATCCAGGTTCAGGCGACGCAACTGTTCGCAAATATAGTGAGCGGTGGCTTCGCCTTCTACTGTCAAGTTGGTTGCGAGAATAACTTCCTCAACTCCTTCGGCGAGAACCATTTTTAACAGCTGGTCAATACCGATATCCTCGGGTCCAACACCATCCAAAGGAGATAGCTTGCCATAAAGCACAAAATACTTGCCGCGAAAGCTTCCCGCAGATTCCACGGCCATCACATCCATTGGGGTTTCGACGATACAAAGCACGGATTGATCGCGGCGGCGATCTTCGCAAATAAGGCAAATTTCGGCTTCGGTAAGATTGCGGCATTGTGCGCAACGACCAACTTTCTCCAATGCTTCTTCTATGTCACTGGCTAGTCTCGCCGCTTTATCGGGTGTTTTTTCAAGTAAGCTCAAGGCCATCCGCTGAGCTGTTTTTCGGCCAACACCGGGAAGCGCTTGCAGCGACTCTATCAGGTTACTCAATAGCGGACTAAAGCTCATAAACAAACCTTAAGGACTAGAACGGCAGGTTAAACCCTGGAGGTAACTGCATACCGCCAGTCATTGCTTTCATTTTTTCCTTGGAAACAACCTCAACTTTGCGAACCGCATCATTGACAGCCGCGGCAATTAGATCTTCCAGCATTTCCAGATCTTCAGATCCCAAGCTCGGGTCTATGACGACACGTTTAACATCGTGACGGCCGGTCATGGTTACTTTGACCATTCCGGCCCCGGCCTCACCAACAACTTCCATGTTTTGTACTTCTTCCTGCATTTTCTGCATTTTTTCCTGCATTTGCTGCGCCTGTTTCATCAGGCCACCAAAGTCTTTCATAAAAATACTCTTTAATCAGGCTGTGTTCGATTTGTTTGCATTTTTTCCATGCAACTGGATAGAACCCGGCACAAGCTGGGCCTGAAATTCATCCACCAATTTTTGAACGACAGGGCTATCCATAATACTCTGCTCCGCCTCAGCAAGCTTTTCCTGATGCCGCCGAATGGCATAAGCAGCGGGCGTTTCCCGATCTGATTCCCCATGCTGAATAGTCACAGCTACAGGGGCATTAAAATACGCTGAGATTTCTTCTGCCAGTTTTTGTTTATGACCATCATTAAACATGGCCTGCCCCTCAGGAGTTAAAATAAACTGCAGATCGCTCTCCTGTGCAGCCTCCAGAACAAGGTGGGCGCAAAGACTTTTAAACATTCCGCCAATTTGCAGGTGACTAAAAAGGGCAATCCAACTCTCAGGGCCAAGTTCAGCCAATGCCTTGGGCGCATTCAGCTCATCATCCTGTAATTCGTCTTGGGCAGATAGTAGTTGTTCAGGTGGATTTTTTGATTCCGGCGCTTGGGGCAACTGATCTGTTAGATCTTCTGCCAGTAGTTGCTCTGCTTCAAGCAATAGCTCTTCACTGTCATCCTCTAAATCATCCTCTGAGCCATCTTTCTCTTCCCTGGATAATTCTTCTCTCACAACGATTTGAATAGGCTCAGATATTTCTGGGGTTGGTTCCTCAGCCGGTACGGCTGCTTCTGTCTCAGACACTACTTTTGAGACTGAATCTGGCACAGCCCGTTCAACTAATTCGTTTTCTGGAGTATCTATTGCGTCGTCTACCGGAACCCGCGGTCCCCCTTGCGGCTCCGGTTCAGGCTTTTTTAGGCTGGCAGACTCCTCCGTTGAAGTCTTAGCCAAAGACTGCTCTTCAGGCTGGAGCTGCTCGCCTGGCTTCATAGGCTGAAAAGCGGACAAGCGCAGCAAAAGCATTTCAAATCCCATATGCAGATCAGGAGCAATCGCAATGTCCTTCTGCCCCATCAATAGCATCTGGTAGATCAACTGCACATCTTCCGGGCTAAATGCTTTGGCATAGGCATCAATTTTTTCTTTATCCAGCCCCTCAAGACGATTTGCCTCAGGTACAGACTGCTGCACTGCAACAGCGTGCATCAAAACGAGTATATCTTGCACAAGTGCAAAATAGTCCGGGGAAAATTCTGCCAAGGCATCACTAATAGACAGAAGCTGCTCAGTATTTCCCTTCGCGAGCGCATCAACAAGGTCGTAAATTTTACGTCGGTCGACCGTGCCCAACATGCTGACAACTTCTGTTTCGCTGAGCTTGCCTCCGCCGTGAGAGATCGCCTGATCTGTCAAGCTTAGAGCATCTCTCATGCTGCCATTTGCAGCACGGGCAATGTGCCAGAGCGCTTCTGTTTCTACAGGGACTTTTTCTTCACCCAGAACGAATTCCAGATACTGCTCTATCTTGGCGGATGTCAGGTTTTTTAAATTGAACTGCAAGCAACGGGATAAAACGGTAACTGGAAGCTTTTGCGGATCCGTCGTTGCCAGCAAGAACTTCACATGATCAGGCGGTTCTTCCAGTGTTTTCAACAGGGCGTTGAAACTGTGCGTTGAAAGCATGTGCACTTCGTCGATCAGGTATATTTTGAAACGGCCACGTGTCGGACGGTACTGGATGTTTTCCAGAAGCTCTCGGGTATCCTCAACTTTGGTCCGTGAGGCCGCATCTACTTCAATCAAATCAACAAACCGGCCCTCGTTGATTTCCTGGCAGGCACTGCATTCACCACAAGGACTTGCCGTAATGCCCTTCTCGCAGTTTAGGGCACGGGCAAGAATACGGGCAATCGTTGTCTTGCCCACACCTCGAGTGCCAGTAAAAAGATAAGCATGGTGCAGACGCTGGTTTTCCAGTGCATTGACCAGTGCTTTGAGCACATGCTCCTGGCCAGCGAGTTCGTCAAAGGTCCTGGGGCGCCATTTACGGGCCAACACCTGATAACTCATATATTTAAACTCCAGGAAAGATGAAAACTTGCGTGCATTAAAAATGATGTAACGAGGGATTATACCCTCATGAAGGTTTGCAAACACAGGGCGCGATACGCATAATGCGTGCCCGCTATGGTGGCCCCACTGGTCCTTCGCAATTTGACGCTGCCAACCCCGCCAGGCCCGGAAGGGAGCAACGGTAACAGTTGTCAGATGTGCCGGAGATTCGCTGGTGGGGTCGCCTCCATTTATTTCTTATCTTTTAGGCAAATATCTGATCGGGTCGACAGGTTTGCCATCCCTGCGAATTTCAAAATAGAGCCGCGGATCTCCTTCAATATCCTTGCCCGATCTGGCGATTCTCTGGCCTTGAACTACACGGTCGCCTTCTTCTGCCAACAATTCCGAGTTATAGGCGTAGGCACTGAGGTAGAGATCGGAGTGTTTGAGAATCAGGAAGTTGCCATAACCTCGCACACCCGAACCGGCATAAACAACGACGCCATCAGCCGCCGCCTTAACATCAACGGTGCGCTCTGTATCAAGGGTAATCCCGCGAACCAATTCGCTGCTACCGAAGGCCATCACCACACGTCCATCAAGCGGCCAAATCCAGTCACTGACGTTATCGAGCACGCCCGAGGGAACGGATGGGATGGCAGTTGATGACGTCGCAGTACTGGAAGATGGCACAGAAGCCGTGTTTACACGGGTTGTGGTTGCTACCGGCCTCGATGGCGTAGCCGTCGAGCCGCTTGATCCGGTGGAGGAAACAGTTCCTCTTTCTACCGCGCTTCCGGACAGCTTTAACCTCTGGCCAATAAAAATAACGTAAGGCTCGGGAATACGATTAATCCTGGCAAGTTCCCGAAAGTCTTTCTCGTAGCGCCAGGCAATACTGTAAAGAGTATCCCCTTGTTCGACCACATGGGTATTAATGCGTCTGGAGGGAGGGGTCGCGCGATCCTCGATGGGAACATTGCCCTGAGTAGCACAGCCCGCAATCAAAATCACAACAGCGAGCACAGCGGCGATGGCTTTAAGGAGGCTCATTACGCATCCTTTAATTCCACCCAACCCGAGGTAATGACTGTTCCTCATGCTCTCTGTCTCCAACTATTCGGTGATTTGCTGCTTCACCGAAAACTTACTGGCGTAATACTCAATAACCAGAACCGCAACTGCAGATAAAATCATACATGCAAGCGCTGGAAGAATCATTGGATCTGCCATAAGGGCAAAGTCACCGGGCCACATAGCCCGGTTACTGCCATCAAACGTCCGCCAGGGCCATACGGCGTAAAGCGATCCAAACAGGAGGCCAATCAAAAACATCAGGGTTGTTGCGTAATGATGCTTGAGCAACCAGCTAATTAAGTGACTAAAACTAATTAATCCGGTCGCAGCGCCTAACGCAAAAGTTATTAGATACGGCCCGTTAAACGATTTTACGGCCTCTAAAGTCGGCTCATACATTCCAAATAGAAGCAGTAGAAAGCTGCCCGACAGCCCTGGTAGTAGCATGGCACTTATGGCAACAACTCCAATCAGATAGACCATGGGCAAAGCTGGGCTGACTTGATGAGCAGACATGCCGGAGATAACCAGAACCAACGCTATACCTAGCATGAAGCTAACTATAGTGGACAGTTGGTATATTCCTTCACGAACCAAAAGAGTGATTGCCGATGCCAATATCAAGCCAAAGAAAACGGACCATATGGGTATGGGGTACGTGTCCAGCAGGAAGCTAATCAAATGGGCCAGACTAAATATGGCACTGAGAATACCGGCAAACAACAGCGCCAGGAAATTTCCATCAAATCCTTGCCAAAGTGCTTTGATGTCAAAACGCAGCAACAATCGAAGCGATTGGAGATCAACCGCAGTAAGACAGTCTATGAGCTTGGGGTATATGCCTGTGATAAAAGCAATAGTCCCACCGGAGACACCAGGAACCACATCCGCTGCCCCCATGCAGGCACCACGAATATAGATCGCCAGGGCATGCAGCCATTTTGCTCGTTTGGCTTTCAACCTAACCTCTTAACCCTGAAAGCAAAGGGACAAAACGCACGGGCTCTACACTGATGATTTCAAAATTTTCTGTGTCGCCCTCGCGCACAACCATCTGCAGCATTTGCTGATCATCATCACCAACGGGAATCACGAGCACCCCATCAGGGGCCAGTTGCTCGAGTAGTTCTGGCGGTATGGCATGAGGTGCAGCAGCACTGAGTATCGCGTCAAAGGGGCCCTTTTCCGGCCATCCAAAACCACCGTCCGCGTGACGCGCAAAAACATTGCGCATGCCTAGCTCTTGAAAACGTTGACGGGCTTTTTCCAGCAATGGCGCAATACGTTCGACGGTATAAACTCGCTTGACCAGTTGTGACAGCACCGCAGTTTGATAGCCAGAACCCGTTCCTATTTCCAACACTCGCTCTGGAGTGCCACGGGAAAACAACAGTTCGGTCATTCGGGCCACCACATAGGGTTGGCTCAACGTCTGGGAATAACCAATAGGCAATGCGGTATCTTCATAGGCCCGATGCGCCAATGCTTCATCGACAAAAAGGTGTCTGGGCAAACTGCGAATACAGTCGAGAACCCTTGGGTTGGTAATCCCTTCTTCATAGAGCCTGGAAATCAGACGTTCGCGGGTGCGCATTGAGGTCATTCCGACACCCTGAATTTCGCTCAGCATTGGGGACTAGTCACTCGTCAGTGTAATTTGGTTAATTGGCGCTAAAAGCTTAATGGCAAGCCAGAGCCTGCGGTCACTGTATGGGAAGATACTATCACAGCAACAGCAGACTGAAACCTTGAATATCAGCTCCGATCATTCGTTTCATACCAATTCACTATTTCGTGTAAAAGCGATGTTGCATAACTACCGGGAGGAAGACAAAAATCCAGTAAAAGCTTATCTTGATCCAGCCATTTCCAGGTCAATTCATGGGCACTTTGGAATAGTTCTCGCCTCTCCTGGTTAAGACCGGAGAATTCCAGCGCATCGCATAAGGGCTTCCATGGTTTAAGGACTTGAAGTTCAAACTCTTTTTGTTCCGGAGCAACGTTCTGCCGCCCTCTTCCCCAGAGAGGACCTGTCCGGTCAAATCCGGTGAACTCATCCGATGGAGTCTCTATTCGTTGAGAAAGCACTTGATTAAACAAAAATGAACGTAGCGCGGAGAGGTAAATACTTTTCTTTTTATGCTGCCGAAGTCTCCGTTTTTGCAGCAAGGACCAACCCACAATTAGGTTGCTACCGTCATGACCAAAACGCTGCTCGCCGAAATAGTTGGGAAACCCATGAGAACGTATCTGTTCCATGAGATGTTCGGTATCGCCTACATCAATTACCTCGGACACCAAAATACGAAATCGATTGAACTGGTGCATCCCCGGTCTAAGCTTGTTGGGATGTCTTAGATTTTGCAGCACCTCGACACCATCAATGTCCAGGTCACTGAGATCAGGCTCAATAACGGGTGAATAAATACTGAGCCACTGGGATGTTAC
>JAURLY010000240.1 GCA_030830945.1 Gammaproteobacteria bacterium
GTTTTTTCTCTTGCAAACTGGGCGGCTGCATTGATTTTGGCTTACCTGTTTCGAGACCCTGTTGGCGCGATTTTGCCCCTTGGTGAATCAGTCAGTCCACTTATTCGTAGTACGGTCGGTGGTATCCTGATTTTTGTCATCACATTGATTGTTGGCGGATTACTGGTCACACTGATTCATAAAGTAGCTCACGCAAGTGGACTTTCCGGTACAGATCGCACTCTCGGAGTTGTCTTTGGTTTATTGCGAGGCTGCGTCATCGTATTGGCGCTCCTAATTCTACTGCCAGCAATTAGCCCGATCGAGGAGCAAAATTGGTGGCAGGCATCAGTAACAATCCCACTTTTTCTTGGTTTTGAAGAGTGGGCGACAACCTTGGTGGCCGATTTGGTCAACTGGGTTACAGGCAGAATTTAAGGTTGAGGAACCTATATGTGCGGCGTCGTTGGTATTCATAGTAAAGGCAATGTAAACCAGAAGCTCTATGATGCGCTGACCGTTTTGCAGCATCGCGGCCAAGATGCTGCGGGAATTGTGACCTGTTCAGGAGGGCGCTTTCACCAGAAGAAAGGCAATGGCCTGGTCCGAGATGTATTCCATCAAGGGGATATGACGGAACTGGTAGGCAATACAGGGATTGGTCATTGTCGATATCCGACAGCTGGCAGTTCGGGTCCGGCGCTGGCTCAGCCTTTCTATGTCAATTCCCCCTACGGTATTAGCCTTGCGCATAATGGCAATCTCACCAACTCCGAATTCCTCAGCGAAAAAATCTTTTCCCGCGATCTTCGACACCTAAATACGGATTCTGACTCTGAAGTTTTACTCAATGTGCTAGCGCATGAGCTACGCAAGTGCGGCAAGGTGGATCTTGATCCTGAAGATATCTTCGATGCGATCGAAGGACTGCATAACAAATGCAAAGGCGCTTATGCCTGTGTCTGCCTCATTGCTCGTCAGGGGCTGCTGGGTTTTCGTGATCCATTGGGTATTCGTCCACTGGTATTGGGAAAGCGTGAAAAGAAACGTGGCACCGAATACATGATTGCTTCGGAATCTTCTGCTCTTTCAGTGCTGGGCTTTGAGCGAATACGCGATGTGGCTCCAGGCGAAGCCATATTTATTGATCGTGACGGTAATTTTTTCTCTAAACAGTGTGCGAAGAATCCCAAATTGTTCCCCTGTATTTTTGAACACGTGTATCTGGCTCGCCCTGATTCGTCGCTGGACGATATCCATATGTACAAAACCAGACTTCGCCAGGGAAACAAGCTGGCGGAGAAAATCATGCGCGAGTGGCCAGACCACGACATAGACGTTGTAATTCCCATACCCGATACCAGCCGCGTAGCGGCCCAGGCTCTTGCAGAATGTCTAGGGTTGCGGCTTCGGGAAGGTTTGATGAAGAACCGTTATATTGGTCGTACCTTCATCATGCCTGGGCAAGCGGTACGAAAAAAGTCCGTTCGCCAGAAACTCAATACCATCGTGCCTGAATTCGAAGGGCGCAATGTGTTGTTGGTCGATGATTCCATTGTTCGTGGTACCACCAGTCGCCAGATTGTCCAGATGGCTCGCGAAGCGGGGGCTAATAAAGTTTATCTCGCATCAGCGGCACCACCTGTACGATATCCCAACGTCTATGGCATAGATATGCCGTCGGCGGAAGAGCTCATTGCCCATGGCCGCACTTCTGATGAAATAGCTGAACTGATTGAAGTGGATAAACTGATCTATCAAGATCTGGATGATCTTATAGATGCTTCTCGCGACGGTAATCCCAAAGTTGATGGCTTTGAGTGTTCTGTCTTTACCGGCGAGTACGTCACGGGCGATGTAGATGATGCCTATTTGGCACGGATCAGTAACCAACGTAATGATCAGGCCAAGTCGCAACGGGAGCAATCCAGCGGCGAAGCATCCGTTATAGGGCTGCATAACTCGCGCAAAGTCAATTAAAGGTGTAGTCTGCGCGCCCTGAAAATATAGTAACAGCGCAGAAACCAGCGATGAGTAAGGACAAACCAGATAACAACAGCCTGAAACAGGATACCCTGGCTGTTCGTGCGGGCAGTTATCGATCTGCCGAAGGCGAGCACTCAGAGTCCCTGATACTCACTTCCAGCTTCGTCTTCGATGACGCGGCAACGGCTGAACAACGTATGGCTCTTAGCCAGCCGGGTAATGTGTACTCTCGTTACACCAATCCTACGGTTCGTGCTTTCGAGGAACGCCTGGCTTTAATGGAAGGAGCTGAAGCCGGTATTGCCACTTCCTCCGGTATGGCGGCTATTCTTTCTACCTGTATGGCCTTCTTGCAAGCGGGAGACCACATCCTCTGCTCACGTGATATTTTTGGTAGCACTACCGTGTTACTAGATAAATTTATTGCCAAGTTTGGTGTAGAAGTTACCTTTGTCCCGTTAACGGACTTGCAGGCATGGAAGGATGGTGTCCAGGAAAACACTCGTTTACTTTTTTTGGAAACACCTTCGAATCCGTTAAATGAGATTGCCGACATTCGGGCCTTGGCTGATATAGCCCATGCCGCAAATGCACGTCTGGTTGTAGACAACTGTTTCTGTACACCTGTTTTGCAAAAACCGCTTGAACTAGGTGCCGATCTATCGCTGCACTCGGCCACCAAATACATTGATGGTCAGGGTAGGGCGCTAGGTGGTGCCGTTGTAGGGCCCAAGGACGATATTGATGAAATTCTGGGGTTTGTCCGTTCCTGTGGTCCGGCAATGAGCCCATTTAATGCCTGGATTTTTCTGAAGGGATTAGAAACCCTGAAAGTTCGCATGCAAGCTCATTCGGCTAATGCCCAGGCACTGGCGGAATGGCTTCAGCAGCAAGACATTGTGGAAACTGTCTTTTACGCTGGGCTTGAATCTCATCCAGGTCACGACTTGGCTTTGAAGCAACAGTCAGGTTATAGCGGTGTGTTGTCATTTACTGTTAAGGGCGGCAAGGAAGAAGCATGGAAGGTAATAGATAGCACTCAGCTGCTCTCTATCACGGCCAATCTGGGCGACGCCAAGTCAACCATTATTCATCCGGCAACCACAACGCATGGTCGGCTGACGCCTGAGCAGCGAGCTGCGGCAGGGATCGCTGATAACCTGATCCGAATCTCAGTCGGTCTGGAAGATGTTGAAGATATCCAGGCGGATTTGCTTCGGGGTTTTGACGCAATTCGTTAACAAAGCAACCCTGTTAGCCGCATCTGGAGCAACCATCCTTTTGCCTACCTCATGCTATTAATTCATGATGGATTGGTGTTAAATACGCGCCCTTTTGTATACCGCCCGATAGGCTTTCTGGGCGTTTTAATTCGTTAATTTTTCTGTGAGAAAACCTTAAATGGCACTGATTGTTCAGAAATTTGGCGGCACTTCGGTTGGTAGCGTTGAACGCATCCAGGCGGTGGCTGACAAAATCTGTAAGTTCAAGGCGGGCGGACACGATGTGGTCGTGGTCGTCTCGGCAATGAGCGGTGAAACCAACCGCCTGATCTCTCTTGCCAAGGAGATTCAGGAAGAACCAGATCCACGTGAAATGGATGTGCTGGTATCGACTGGTGAACAAGTCACAATCGCACTTTTGTGTATGGCGCTTAAGCAAAAAGGCCAGGGCGCACGTTCATATACTGGTGGACAGGTCAGGATCCTTACGGACAACGTTCATACCAAAGCGCGCATTCAGAGCATTGACGAAAGTAATATCCGCACTGATCTGGATCAGGGCAGGGTAGTTGTTGTCGCTGGATTTCAGGGGACTGATTCTGAAGGCAATATCACCACGTTGGGTCGTGGTGGTTCAGATACTTCCGCTGTAGCCGTTGCCGCTGCGCTTAAAGCGGACGAATGCCAGATATATACAGATGTTGACGGGGTCTATACAACAGATCCACGTGTCTGCGATTCTGCACGACGCCTCGATCAAATCACCTTTGAAGAAATGCTGGAAATGGCCAGTCAGGGCTCCAAAGTGTTACAAATAAGGGCCGTGGAGTTTGCAGGTAAATACAAGGTTCCGCTGCGGGTACTGTCCAGCTTTGTTGATGGCCCCGGCACACTGATTTCGCTAGAGGAAAACTCATCGATGGAAAACCCAATTGTCTCCGGTATCGCGTTCAATCGTGATGAAGCCAAAGTTACTGTCCTCAATGTCCCGGAACATCCCGGTGTTGCCTACAAGATTCTTGGTGCTGTTGCTGAGGCAAACATCGAAGTGGATGTGATTGTGCAGAATTCCGCTCACGGTGACAGCAATGATTTCAGTTTCACTATTCACAGAAATGAACTCAAAAAAACAGTATCTGTGCTGGAAAACCTAAAAGAAGATATAGGTTTTTCAGGGATTGAAACCGATGACAAGATCGTAAAGGTCTCTTTGGTTGGTGTTGGGATGCGTTCCCATGCTGGTGTTGCTGCAAAAATGTTTGAAGCACTGGCATTAGACGGCATCAACATCCAGATGATCACTACGTCTGAAATTAAGATTACAGTGATTATCGAAGAGAAATACCTGGAGCTGGCAGTGCGTGGAATCCACTCGGCATTTGAACTGGATCATAAAATTGAAGAAGAGACTCTATAGTTAGATTAAATTTTCAATTATGTTTAACATAATTGACACTAATGCTCTAAAATACAGGTTCCTTATTTAAGGAAATCAAAAGGGAAGCTGTAGAGCAGAGAGAGGAATTAATATGCTTATTTTAACACGCCGTATTGGAGAAACAGTTGTTATTGGTGACAACATCAATATCACTGTGCTTGGCGTGAAAGGTAATCAGGTGCGTCTTGGAGTGAATGCACCGAAAGAAGTTTCTGTTCATCGTGAAGAGATTTACCAGCGTATCCAGTTTGAAAAAGAAGCTGGCGATGCTGGTGATGAAGCAGAGTCTGATTATGATAACCGCGGTAACGTGAAGCCGATAAAACCAGTAATTTAACTAGGCTGAAACTGACTAGATTTCAAGCCTTTTAAAGCCGTTTTCTTGTGGTATCATGCCGCCCCCGTGGTGAGGTGGCCGAGCGGCTGAAGGCGCTCCCCTGCTAAGGGAGTATACCCTTATCCGGTATCGAGGGTTCGAATCCCTCCCTCACCGCCATACACAAAAAACCCCCGCTTCATGCGGGGTTTTTTGTATCTGCGTTTCGGTCGGATCTCTACCCGACCAAATGGATTGCGGGAGTTTGGATCCTGTTTGTTATCATCTGCCGCCTAACAAGATTGAGAGTTCTGGAATGAGCGAACCTAAAAACTTGACGACGGTATTTCTCGATGCCGACACAGTAAGGCCCGACGAGCTTGATATGAGTGAGCTTGAAAATGCTGTGACATCGCTGACGCTGTACGGAAAAACCTCTGGAGACCAGTTAATGGGTCGTACGGAGGGAGTCGAATGTGTGATTACCAACAAGGTAAAACTTGACCAGCGTTTTTTTGAATGTCGTCCGCAGGTTCGTTTGGTGTGTATTGTTGCCACCGGCACCAATAACGTCGATTTGGCTGCTGCTGAGACGCATGGAGTGGCCGTGTTTAACTGTCGCGGCTACGGTACCGGCTCGGTGGCACAGCATACACTGATGTTGATTCTGACACTTTTACGTTCCGGGTCGTCTTATCATCGTCAGGTACAGCAAGGTGACTGGAGCTGCTCGGAGATGTTTTGTCTGCTCAATGACGCCATTCGCGAAACCGAGGGTTTGACCCTCGGGATTGTCGGATATGGTGATATAGGTCGTGAAGTACAGCGTCTTGGCGAGGCTTTTGGTATGCGGACAATAATCAGCGAACGTATCGGGTCAGAACCGCGGGAGGGACGTATCGCCTTTGAACAGGTGGTGGCGCAGTCGGATATTCTGACACTGCATTGTCCGCTGACGGAGCAAACCCGCTCATTAATGAATGCTGATCGGCTTGCGGCGATGAAACAGGACGCGCTATTGATTAATACAGCGCGAGGTGAGTTGATTGATGAAGCGGCCCTGGTAAAGGCTTTGTCTGATGGCTTGTTGGGCGGTGCTGCCCTGGATGTGTTGAGCCAGGAACCGCCACCCTACGATCATCCGCTTCTTGTTGCGGAGTTACCCAATTTATTTATAACCCCTCACACGGCCTGGGCTTCGCGACGGGCCCGTCAGGAAGCAGTTCGACAAACTGCAGGCAACATACACGCCTGGCTTGGGGAGCAAACACTCAGACGAGTGGTGTGATATTTCTTTGTCACGGCGCGTGTAGCCCGGTTTTTCGACCGCCAGCACTCGCGATACTCTTCATACCGGCTTTCTCGGCAGAAGCATCATTCCCTAAACTCTTCTTCGTCTGGTATTCGTGTGAACGAAATCTTGGTTCCCACAAATCCGGCGGTGGTCTCTGGCGAACAGCCCACTTGTACCGTCCCTGCACCAAATTTTTGATTGATGCGATCCATGGCCAAAGTGACTTTTTTATCTTTATCCGCATCCACGGGCTCGGCAAATAGATCTAATGTGAGTTGGCCCGGCTCACAGAGGTCGTAAATCGCCACAGAGACCGATTTTAGCGGTGTTGCTTGCAGGTTGGTCAGCATGGCCTGCCACAGCTCGCTGAGGGCGCCCACAAAGGCCAGGTTGTCCTGTGTGGGCGCAAGTCGCTGCTCCGCACCCCAGCGTTGCTGGTGGACACTGCGTACCGACAAAGCGAAGCAGCGTCCGCAGAGTTGGTAGCGACGCAGCCGCGCGGCGGCTTTCAGGGTAAGTTGACGGCTTATGGCATAGGCTTTGTCGGGCATACGTAATTGTGGATCCAGCACCCGGCTGTGGCCAACCATGCGTCGCTGTGTTTCCAGATCGGGAATATCATAGCCATGCAGGCGGTACCAGAGTCTCTCGCCCCCGACACTACCCCAGATAAGTCGAGCCTGTTTTGGTGGCAGATACCAAAACTGTTTGATGCTATGAATGCCGGCCATATCCAGACGTCGCATCATGCCGTGATTGATTCCCGGTAAATCCATTAGTTTCAGGGAAAACAGGCGGTTTGCGTATTTTCCCGGTTCAAGAATGACTAACCCGTCAGGTTTTTCCATTTCCGTAGCGACCTTGGCCAAATAAGCGTTGGGTGCAATGCCAATAGAGCAGGTGATCGCTTCACCAATGTTGCGCCGAAACCCATCCTTGATCCGAATGGCTAATTCATAAGCTTGATGTGGTGCACGCTCGTTTTTAAATAACATGCAGGCGGCTTCGTCTACGGACCAAATTTTGGTAACAGGGGTATGCTGTTCCAGTTCAGTCATAATCCGGTTGTGGTATCGCACATAGAGATCATGTTTCGCCAACACGCAGATAAGACTGGGGCACATTTTCTTGGCGTCATAAATCCTTGTGCCGGTTTTTACACCAAAGGCTTTGGCTTCATAGCTGGCGGCAATGGCGCAAGTGCTGTCAGTCATCATAGGTACGACGGCCACCGGTTTGCCTCGAAGTGCTGGGTTCTCTTGCTGCTCGACACTGGCAAAGTAGCTGTTCAAGTCAAAGAACAGCCACTTCAGTTCGTTAACTGGTTGGAAAGGGTTATCTGTATACTGTATATGCATACAGTTATTTTCAGGGTAATTTCCCCTGACTTCAAATTAAATCGATCATGAATCAGGCCTTGAAATTTTCTGGTCAAAGCCCATTTACAAGTCTGTTACCAAATAACTTGTTAAAACCCATTTAACTGTCCATTAACCAAATACTAGAAAAGCAAAAGATGACAACCAAAACCGAAACTCATGTATTTCAGGCGGAAGCCAAACAACTTCTGCATTTGATGACGCACTCTCTCTACAGTAATCGAGAGATTTTTGTTCGTGAACTGGTTTCCAATGCATCCGATGCCTGTGACAAGCTCCGCTTTGAGGCGCTGGACAAGGATGACCTGTACGAAGGCGATAGCGAGCTGAAGATCCGCGTGGATGTCGATAGCGATGCCAAGACAATTACCTTTACCGATAACGGTATTGGTATGTCCAAAGAAGAAGTGATTGCCAATATCGGCACCATTGCCAGTTCAGGAACAGCCAAGTTTTTAGAAAACCTGACGGGTGACCAGAAGAAAGATTCAGCCTTAATTGGTCAATTCGGAGTGGGTTTTTATTCCTCTTTTATTGTTGCGGATAAAGTCGAAGTCTTTACCCGGCGCGCGGGCACTAAACCAGAAGAGGGTGTTTATTGGTGTGCTTCAGGCGAGGCCGAATACGAGCTGGGTGACGAGACCATTGAACAACGTGGTACCAGGGTGGTTCTGCATCTGAAAAAAGATGCAAAAGAGTTTAGTAATGACTGGTCTGTGCGATCAATCATCAAAAAGTACTCCGATCACATTGCCATTCCAGTTGAAATGGAGAAGCCGGACTTCAGCAATGACGAAGAAGGCGACGAAGACAAGCCAAAAACACCTGAATATGAACCAGTTAACTCGGTAAAAGCCCTGTGGACCAAATCTCGCTCAGAATTGAAGGATGAGGACTACAAAGAATTCTACAAACACATCTCTCATGATTTTGAAGAGCCTCTAACCTGGAGTCACAATCGGGTTGAAGGCAAGTTGGATTACACCAGCTTGTTGTATTTGCCCAAGAAGCCGCTTTTCGATCTGTACAACCGCGAATCACCTAAAGGCCTGAAGCTATATGTGCGTCGCACCTTCATTTTGGATGACGCGGAGCAATTTTTACCGCTGTATCTGCGTTTTGTGAAAGGTATCGTTGATTCCAACGACCTGCCATTGAACGTATCCCGGGAAATTCTACAGCATTCGCCACAGGTCGATTCCATCAAGTCAGCTTTGACCAAGCGCGTGCTCGATATGCTGTCCAAAATGGCCAAGAAAGATGGAGAGAAATACCAGGAATTTTGGAATGCCTTCGGTTCAGCAATGAAGGAAGGGCCAGTGGAAGATCCGTCTAACCAGGAAAAAGTTGCTGAGTTGTTGCGTTTTGCCACAACCAATAGTGAGTCCGATGTTCAGGATCAATCGTTGGATCAATATATCGAGCGAATGAAAGAAGGTCAGGACAAGATTTACTACATCATCGGTGAGTCCAGCACCGTTGTACGCAAGTCTCCGCTGCTGGAAGCGTTCAAATCCAAAGGCTATGAAGTTCTTTTGCTTACAGATCGTATTGATGAGTGGTTGATGAGCAACATGAGCGAGTACAAAGAAAAGACATTCCAGGATGTTGCTCGCGGAGAACTTCCCGATCTTGATGAAGATAAGAAATCAGAGAAAAGTGAAGACGAGAAAAAGGAAGATGGCGCGTTGCTTGAGAAAGTGAAGCAATATCTCGGGGACCGTGTCTCTGAAGTGCGTGAGTCACACCGTCTCGTGGATTCACCCGCCTGTCTGGTCATTGGCGATCACGATATGGGAATGCAAATGCGCCGCATTATGGAGGCTGCCGGTCAGGCCGTGCCGGAATCCAAGCCAATTCTTGAATTGAACTTGAAGCACCCGCTGGTCGAGCGAGTGGAAAATACCCAGGAAGAAGAGAATTTTGGCGATTTAACGGAAATCTTGTTTGATCAGGCCAGGCTTTCTGTTGGCGAGCAACTGGATGACCCCGTTAGTTATGTTCAGCGGATCAACAAATTGCTTTTTAGCGTGTAAGTTTCGTTTGGCGGGCGCTGCGGTAAAGAAATGCGCTGACAGCGTCGGCCGCCTACGTATAATGTCTCGATGGATTCAGATTCGCTAAACGTTACCGAACTTAAGACGACCGTTCTTGGCGGGGGCAGTTTTGGAACTGTCCTTGCCAGTATCGTTTCCAATAACGGATACCCCTGTACGCTCTGGGTGAGAGACCCGGAGGACGCTGACGCGGTTCGCACTAACCGTGTTAATAGCAAGTACCTGCCCGAATTTAAGCTGCCCGACGATATGAACGTCAGCTCTGATCTGGCTGAAGTAGTTAAAGATGCAGACATCGTCATGATCGCTGTTCCTGGTAACGCGGTTCGTGAAGTTTCCAAAGAAATCAAAAACCTGATTCATTCAGATGCAGTGATCATCAGTGCCACTAAGGGAATTGAACCTGGTACGGGTGAGCTCATGTCGCAAGTTATTGCCGAAGAGTTGCCAGGACACGCCATTGGTGTGTTGAGCGGTCCCAATTTGGCAGTTGAAATTGCTGAAGGCCATTTGACAGGGACTGTTGTGGCCAGTCGTGACCCGGAAGTATGCAAACTAGCCCAGCAGATAATGGCGTCGCGTTCGTTCCGGATTTACTCCAATGACGACGTCACCGGGGTTGAGCTCGGTGGTGTGCTAAAAAACATTTACGCTATTCTTTCCGGTGTTGCCTCCGGGAGAGGTGATGGGGCTAATACCATTAGTATGATGATGACTCGAGGTCTGGCGGAAATGTGTCGTTATGCCCAGGCGCTCGGCGCCAACCCGGCAACATTTATGGGTTTGTCTGGAATTGGCGATTTAATTGCGACTTGTTCTTCAGAGCTTAGTCGAAATTTCCGTGTTGGGGCTTTGGTTGGACAAGGCAAAACGCTTGAAGCGGCTATTGACGAAATCGGTCAGACAGCCGAAGGTATCAATACCGTTAGTGTGGTGATTGAACAAGCAAAAAAAATGGGTGTGGATATGCCTCTTGCCCAGGGTTTGCATGACATTCTTTATTCTGGCCGGTCTCTGGAAGAATTGGTTGAAGAATTAATGGCGCGCGATCAGACTCAGGATGTGGTCTATCGGGTTGCATAAGCTGTTTATTTAATTAGGAAAATTATATGAGTATTCGAAATAGCTTGTTGAGTATTGATACCTGGGTTCGGGCGCTCTATATCGTGCTTTTCTGGATCCTTTTAAGCCTGGTTAGCTGGGTGTTGGGAGCCGTTGTAGTCGTACAGTTTTTAATTGTGCTGTTCACGGGTGAACGCAATGCCCAACTGGTTAAGTTTGGCGTCAATTTGGGGGAATACCTCAAACAGATTGTCGAATTTGTTAGCTTTGCTGACGATGAAAAGCCTTTTCCATTCTCGGACTTCCCGGATTCTTCGCTAGAAGATTAAATCGGGACAATAACAGTTAGGAGCTTTGCCAAATGAAATTATTTATTCTTCGTCACGGCAAAGCGGCAGATGGTATTCCCGATGCCTTGCGAGAGCTAAAAACGCGGGGCAGGGAAGACGTCCGCAAAGTTGTCGAATCGCGCAAATCAGAATTGGTGGGCATCGATAAAATCCAGAGTTCTTCATTGGTCAGGGCAGAGCAGACCGCCGCTATTGTTGCTGATTTGCTGGATTACAGTGGAGAGGTTGTTGAAAACGTGCACCTTACTCCCTGGGCTCGACCTTCAGACTTTATGGCCACAATCGAAGATGATGCTGGCGATCTGCTCGTTGCCAGTCACCAGCCTTTTGTGAGCGATCTGGTCAGTTATTTAGCCAATGAAGATATCTGGATGCCAACATCCAGCCTGGTATGCCTGGAAGCGGAGCATTTTTTACCAGGCACTGCTGATTTATGTTGGCAAGAAAACCCCTAGAAAACTTATTTTCCTACAAGTTGTAGAAATTCGGAGCGAGTAGTTTGGCTGCTGCGAAATAATCCCAGCATAGATGATGTCTGCATGAGTGAGTTTTGTTTCTCTACGCCACGCATCATCATGCACAGATGTTTGGCTTCAATAATAACCCCTACGCCTTTGGCGCCCGTGACTTCCTGGATTGTTTTGGCAATCTGGTCAGTGAGTGACTCCTGAATTTGCAGTCGGCGGGCAAAAAGGTCGACAATTCGGGCTACTTTGGATAAACCCAGAACTTTGCCATTAGGGATGTATCCCACGTGAGCTTTGCCAATAAAAGGGAGAAGATGATGCTCGCAGAGCGAATAGAGCTCGATGTCTTTCACAATTACCATTTCACTGGCGTCCGAGGGGAAAAGCGCACCATTAACCACTTCCTCGACGCTTTGCTGATAACCGCGAGTTAAAAACCCAATGGCTTTAGCGGCGCGTTTGGGCGTGTCTACCAATCCTGGACGATCCAGGTCTTCGCCTATTGCTTCAATGATTTTCTTGAAATGTTGTTCCATGAAAATGGGGTATTATCCAATGCAGGCGCCATCTTAGCTGCTTGCTGATGAATGTAAAAATTTAATTATCATTATTAAGTCGTAAATAAGGATCACCATTGTCTTTTCAGCTTTCCCAAGTCACCAGCTATAACACAGCACTCGAGCAAGCCTCCCGTTATATGGAGGATAACGATCTTTGGTTTGGACACGGTACTGATAATGCATGGGATGAGTCTGTCTCACTGCTACTTTGGAGTGCTGCGCTACCCATTGATACCGATGCTGATATTTTAAAGGCAACACTTGAGCCAGAAGTGCAGGAACGCTTTGTTGCCGCAATAAACCGGCGTGTCGAAGAACGAATCCCGGCAGCGTATATTACCCAGGAAGCCTGGTTTTACGGCTTGCCGTTTTATGTGAATAAAGACGTATTGATCCCAAGATCGCCAATCGCTGAATTAATTGCCCATGGATTTCAGCCCTGGGTAAAAGTCGAACCAACAAATATTCTCGATCTCTGCTGTGGTTCCGGCTGCATAGGTATTGCTGCAGCCCTGGAAATCCCACGTGCGCAAGTGGTTTTAGCGGATCTTTCCGCAGCCGCACTGGTCGTTGCCAAAAATAATATTGAGCGACACGACTGTTCCGGACGAGTGACTATTACTCAGGGCAATCTGTTCGAATCGTTGAATGGCCAGGTGTTTGATTTGATCCTTTGTAATCCGCCCTATGTTGATGCAGAGGAACTGGCATCAATGCCTGAAGAATACCGGCACGAGCCTTCAATGGGGCTAGGTTCTGGAGAAGATGGTCTGGACTTAACCCGGAAAATACTGGAGCAGGCTCCAGCGTTTCTTTCAGAAAATGGTGTATTGGTGCTTGAGGTCGGTAATTCTTGGCGTAATCTGGATGATGCTTATCCCGAATATTCATTTCTCTGGCTAGATTTTGAAAATGGGGGGGAGGGTGTGTGTGTGTTGACTCGCGAGGAATTGCTGCAGCTATAAGTTTCCAGAGATTGGTCTGATCGGCGGCTACACGTATAATGCGCGGCTTCTACCAGGCTGCTGTAAGCTGCCGTTCAGGATATAAAATAGGCCAAAACGCTAAATGAGCGTCCCAAGAGAAAAATAATGTCAGGCAATTCAATCGGTTTACTGTTTTCCGTCGCCACATTTGGTGAAAGCCACGGTCCAGCGCTAGGTGCAGTTGTTGATGGTTGCCCTCCGGGAATAGAGCTTTCTGAAGCAGATTTACAAATAGATCTGGATCGACGCAAGCCTGGGCAGTCCAAATACACAACTCAGCGCCGTGAAGAAGATCAGGTCAAAATTCTGGCGGGTGTTTTCGAGGGAAAAACGACAGGAACTTCGATTGGCCTTTTGATTGAAAACACAGATCAAAAATCAAAAGATTACAATAATATCAAGGACTTGTTTAGACCTGCTCATGCAGATTA
>JAURLY010000241.1 GCA_030830945.1 Gammaproteobacteria bacterium
ATTCTTCAAGTTGTGTTGCACGATCTTGCTTAACCTGTTCAACCCTCTGGCGTGCATTTTCAATGGCCTCCGGATCATCCCAAGCCAATGCCGCATCCTCCAGGGACCGCTCTGCAGAATCAAAGTCTCTGGACCGTGCTTGTTCCAGGGCGGTTTTAATGATGTGCTTCTGCACCTCAACCAGTCCATTCTGGGCTTCGAGATTTCCAGGGGCGTTATCAAGTACCTGACGGTAGAAAAACCAGGCACTGTTGTTTGCTGGTTGGTCTATCCGGTTATCCTGCATGGCACGCCGAGCCGCGACCAATTGACCTTCAACTTTTTCGAGCTCCTCAAGCCTTTGATTGGCTTCGGATACTCCCGGATGATTTGGATCCACTGCACTCACCACTTTCAACATGGATTCAGCGGCGTCACGATTATTGATGTCTATTGCAGCATTTGCGTCGATGATGACCTGGTTAAGCAAACTGGTCAGACGCCTTTGGGTTGCAGCATCTCCCGGATTATTTGCCAGTTGAGTGAGCAGGTCCTGCAGTTCCTGCTGTTGCCGATCGTTGGGGAGTCGTATATCTGCGGCCAGCTGGCCGGGAGCCTTTGGGACTGAGAGTTCCAACTCGAACTGGTTCTCACCAACCACATCACCCAGGCGTTGCACGCGGCGGTCAGGAGCTGTCGATTCCTCAATTTCGATGGGTGGAGATGCAGAAGCAGAATCACGCTCATCACCCAGGTTTTCTTCCTGTGCATGGAGATTCTGGCTGATAAAAAGCGGAATTGCCGCCGAGAGCAGCATTTTCATTATTGTGAAGCGGGTCAGCCGGCACATCTTCGTCCCGTCGGTAGCCCAAACAGCAGAGTGCATGCAAAGTCCCTTGCCTGTAACATTCGCACTGCGGCGATTCCCGGTATACGCAGATTGCCAATCGGTACGGTCGCCACCTTACCCCAGATCTGCAATCACGACAAGCAGCAGGCCCTTAATAAATATTGTTAACAAACAATATTAACCCATAAATTCAGGATGTATTTTCTACTATCAGCCATGCAAAATTCCAACGAAATTCAGATTGCACTACAAGCCGCAGAGAATCCAATACTACTCGAAACAACTGAAGAACTAGCCGTTGCCGCCACTCATTGGAAGTCAGCCAGCATCCTTGGGATCGACACTGAATTCCTGCGGGAGCGCACCTACAGGGCTGAGCTTGGACTGGTCCAGGTTTCGGACGGTCAATCTGCCTGGCTGGTTGATGTTATCAAGATTAAAAACCCCGAGCCCTTAAAAAAATTGTTCTGCGATCCGGATCAACTGAAAGTTTTCCACAGTGCTTCTGAGGATTTTGAGGCCCTGTGGCATGCGCTTGAAGTGTCACCAGAGCCAGTGATTGACACCCAGATCGCCTGCGCCATGACAGGCCAGCCCTTACAGATGAGTTATCACAATGCCATCAAATGGTTAACCGGTATTGAAATTGATAAGGAACAAACCCGCTCTAACTGGCTGCGCCGTCCACTCAGCAGGGAACAACTGCATTACGCCGCAACGGATGTGGTTTTTCTCCCCCTTTTGGCGGCCCGGGTCCGTGAAACGCTGGAACAGCAACAACGATGGAAGTGGTTAGAGGAAGACGTAAACAGGTTGATATCCCAAAGCTGCGAGCCAGTAGACCCCGAATTGGCATACCTGAGAGTAGGAGGCGCTGCCAATCTCGATCCGGTTCAATTAAGAGTATTGAGGGAACTGGCAGCCTGGCGGGAAGGCGTTGCAGACAATCGAAACCTGGCCAGGGGTTTTGTTATCAAAGATGCAGAACTGATGAAGATTTCCCGCACTCTGCCTTCTAATCACCAAGCCCTGTCGGGAATCGAAGACATTCACGTAAAAACCATCCAAAGACACGGCGAAGCCATAATTGCAGCAGTTCAGGCAGGCTTAAGCTCAAATGTGCCGGCATGGGTACCGGGACCGCTGGATAATCGGCAAAAAAAACTGGTCGGGGAGATGCGCAAAATCGTGCTGTCCGAAGCCAAGGCCCACTCAATTGATCCAGCCCTGCTCGCGTCCCGGAAGGTGCTCGAAGCGATGTTACGATCCGTGGAAAACGGTGAAGAATTGCCGGAGCGTCTGTCGGGTTGGCGATACGGCCTGATAACAGAGAAATTACTCAGCCGGATTAATAACTCACCTGAATCCGTCGCCACCGGGCAATGACTGGATAGTCATTACCGCCTGAAAAAGTTATTATCTCCCTTGTTTGAATATGTCCCCGTAGCTCAGTCGGATAGAGCGCAAGATTCCTAATCTTGAGGCCAGAGGTTCGAATCCTCTCGGGGACGCCATTTAAAAAAGTTGCAATTAACAGATCACGAATACCCTGATTGTCCTTCTGTTTCAAAACCGGTAACTGGAGTTCTCAGTGCCCCGCATGGTCGGTAACGTACTCTGTTTCCGCGGCGGGTACTTAAACAACCTTCTTGGGGTGGAACAACTAATCACTTCTGGTAAAGAAATCGAAAGCTTTAGGTTTCTGGGTTTTCTTCAAAATAGAACATACCGACACCTGACGTTATATGGGGCCCGGGTACCTTATTATTTTCATAATTTTTTAGTATGTCTCGGGCATCTTTCTCAGTTTTCTTTAATAATTCGTCAAGTCTTAGCCTCACTTCTTCTCTATTGGCGACAGGCAAATTAAATGTCCACGCACCACGTTGATATAAACGTTTTTCACCTTGGTAAAGCGCTTCCAAATTGTAATTGATAGTGTCAATAAGACTACTGACGGCAGTTAGTCCAAGCTCTATGAACCCCAGATAGTCATTAATGTTTTTTGGAAGATATGATTCCTGAATTAAAGTTACTTTTCCGCTCTTTTCATCTATTCGCGTCGCTCCGCTAGAAGTTAGTCTTTGCAACAAAGAAGCCGCCGTAATCCCTCTGCCCCTAATGGTTGCGCTAACAAGTGATTCGAAACTTGGATGCGATCCGGATACTGGAAGCTTTCTTGGCCTTTTCATTTTTGAATTAAAGAAAGGTTCTTCGCTCGTCCAAACACCAACCACTGCTGTGGTGGGAGTTAACTCCTTTAGAAAATGATGTTCACGAGAGAGGGAACTACTAAAAGCAGGACTATTGATTACTGATGAAAGAGTGCGCGTATCAAGACCAGTGAGTACACCTAGTTTGGTCATTGAAATTTTTTCTTGATTATCTTCTTTTTTTATAAAAGTTTCGGCTTCTTGAATGTAAATAACACGTGTCATTTCTTGAAGCTTTACCAGGGATATCTTGCCTACCAGGAATCGGATTAACTTTCGAAATACGTTTTCTACGGCCCTGGTAAGTATCGCAACATCGTGCAATTGGGCATCCTTGGAATCTGGCATAAAATCCTCCCTGTTTATACCCCCAATAACGGCTTCAAAGTTTCAGCAATTAACTTGCATTTCTGAACACGACAAAAAGCGAGGCCTGGGTTATTCCTAACCCAGACCTCACCTCGCAAGGATAATCAGAAACTGTTCGCGCATGCCAGGTATTTCCCCCTTTTGAA
>JAURLY010000242.1 GCA_030830945.1 Gammaproteobacteria bacterium
ACCACCAGATGCCGCCCCTCACCCCTCCAGACAGTTATTTTGTCCACAGGCGTTAATCCGGTCTTTTCCTGGTCCAGCAATGACCGCCAACAAGCTACACCCGCATAAAGTGGCGGTTGCCCAGGAAACAGTTGGGCAGACAACGTGGAGCCCACACCATCTGCACCAATTAATAGATCCGCATCTGTTTTGCTGCCATCAGCAAAAACTAACTGCACTTGGTGATCGAACTGCTTTGTTTCTGCCAATTCCTTGCCCAGTTGTATTTCTATCTGTCGATCTTCCAATGCATTCAATAACAACGCGTGCAAATCTGCCCGCAAAACCTGGTAAGCGGGTAACCCGTAGTGTTTAAGGAAATATTCGGAAGAAGGCAGATTTGCCAACAACTGATTGTCGCCGGCACGTCTTAACTCACCTTTACCAGTACTGTGTGCAATTTTGGCAAGGGAGTCGCCCAACCCCAGCTGGTGTAGAAGCCGAACAGCGTTAGGCGCAAGCTGGATTCCGGCACCAACCTCACCCAATTCGGTTGCGCGCTCAAAGAGCTGGATCTCTTTTTCGCCCTTTTCGAAAAGGGCAAGTGCTGCAGTAAGTCCTGATATTCCCGCGCCTGCGATGGCAATTTTCATCAGCTGTTTTTAGTTAAAATAAACCAACGCTTATCTTATCAGTCACTTGAGCGCATTGAAGAAAAATGAGGGTTTCTCTCAGCAGAGCGTTAGACCTTTCAAGAACTTTTACTTTATAGTCAAAACCAAGAGTCATAATAATCAATTACCTTTAGTTCTCATAACGCAGGAGCTCCACATGCAGGCCCGAATTGGATTCTCTTATCTCACACTTTTGTTGGCTTTCAGTTTGGCCTCTACTGTATCTGCACAAAGTCGAACGATCGACCCCAGCCGTTTTGATGAGGCGATAGCAGCCTTTGAAGCCATGGATAGAGAAATGATTCCTCCAGAAGAGGCGATTGTTGTCACTGGAAGTTCAAGCATAAGACGCTGGGACCAGATAGAAGAAGATCTGGCACCGCTTACTGTCATACCCCGAGGATTTGGCGGCAGCACAATGGCGGACCTTCTGCATTTTGCCGACCGTATTGTCCTGCCTTATAAGCCTCGTGCTGTCGTTATCTACGAGGGCGACAATGACACCGGCTCTTATGGAGTTCCCCCTGCACAGATCATTAATGAGCTGAATGAACTTGCTGCAATGATTCACCATGTCTTGCCAGAAACACGCATTTTCCTGATTTCAGTCAAGCCGAGCCTTGCTCGAACGGAATACTGGGATGTGGCCCAGGAAACCAATGAACTGTATAAAAAACTTGCGACAGAAAATGACAAGATTTTCTACATTGATATTGCCACACCACTTCTCAATCCTGATGGCACCGTTATGAACGATATCTTCGTGGAGGATGATTTGCATCTAAACGAAAAAGGAACACAAATTTGGGCTGCAACGATCAAGGCAGCACTAATGAATAATAACGAGATGCAATATGAGTGACCCTCGAGATATATTTTAGCGGGTATCGAAGATGAAATTGTCACTACAACAATGGCAATGCCGTGGCAATTAGACCTCGGAGTTCTGTCTCTTATAACCTACAAAAATGTCTTTTTAAACATACTGTCATTAGACTGCCTTACTGCGCCGGGACAAAGGCCACTCGGGTTGTTTTCACGACGGCAGACAGCTGTCTCCATGGGAATCCCCGAATCCCCCTGCTGATTCATCCATTCTGCTAGCTGCGTCTTAAGTTGAGAGACAACGTTTTTATATTGTTCATCCTGAATCAGGTTATTACGCTCAAAAGGATCATTTTTTACATTGTAAAGTTCAAATTCAGGACGTTTTACAAAGTTCGAATAGTTGGTTTTATTTTCTGTTTTCTCCACATGTAACTCTCTCTGATACCAGGGACTAGCGACAATCAAGTTCGAATAATTATTCTGATAATTTAGATTATGTATTAACTTAAACTCCTGCCCACGCACAGAACGTATGGGATAGTTACTGCCATCTTTTATGTTGTAAGTCGTTTGAATGCCATACACGTATTGCTTGTGCTCGTCCTCAATACCTTCCAAAACCGGCTTAAAGCTTTTTCCGTCCAGAGGCTCGCCATCGTGGGCAAAAGGTACTTTGCCACCGACAAGATCAATTAGCGTGGGCACCACATCCACGTATTCAATCATGGCATCGGTCTTAACACCTGCGGCAATTCTGCCTGGCCAACGGATGATAAAAGCTGTCCTTAAACCGCCGTCATAATTCGACCATTTCCCATATGGCAGGACAGAGCCCTGTTCACTGGTAAATATAAAGATAGTGTTCTCTACTATGTTCGCTTTTTCGAGTTCATCCTCGATCAAACCGACTTCCCTATCCAAATCGGAGACCTCCGCCAAATAATCCGCCAGTAAAAATACTTGCTGGATCAGAAAGGAAGCGTTGAAGAAAATTTTGAGAATCAGGGATTTACACCCGAATCACTTGCGAGTGTCGTTAATATGAGTGTATCCCAGCTTAACCGTAAACTGAATGCGCTTATTAATCAGCCTGCGGGCCAGTTAATGCGGTCACTTCGTTTGCAACGTGCTGCCGATCTGTTAAAACAAAAAGCTG
>JAURLY010000243.1 GCA_030830945.1 Gammaproteobacteria bacterium
CAAGCGCAGCGGCAAGCAAGAGTTTAAATCCACGGACATAGAGCGCTATGTTGGTGGGTATCTATTGCATAACGTCAAAACCAGGGGCGTGGATCTGCATAACCCTGAAGTGAAGGTACAGCTGGAAATCCGTCATCAGGACCTGTTTATCATCGGTGAAACCTGGCAAGGGCTCGGTGGATTCCCACTGGGCTCCCAGGAAAAAGTGTTGTCGTTGATTTCCGGCGGATTCGACTCTTCAGTCGCCAGTTATTTAACAACCAAGCGCGGTTTGGTAACGCACGTTCTATTTTTCAAGCTAGGTGGTCGGGCGCACGATATAGGGGTAAAGGAAGTTGCCCATTTTCTATGGCAGAAATATTCGCGATCGCACCCGGTAAAATTCATTACGGTGCCGTTTGAAGAAGTCGTAAGTGAGATTTTGGTTAATATCCCAAAATCGTATATGGGCGTGGCATTGAAACGCATGATGCTAAGGGCGGCTGAGCAAATTGCGGATCAATACGGGTTCAAGGCACTGGTGACCGGTGAAGCTGTGGCCCAGGTATTCAGCCAGACATTAGCCAATCTCGCCGTCATTGATTCCGTATCACAAATGCTGGTGCTAAGGCCGCTGTCGACCGTGGATAAAGTCGACATCATAAAAACGGCGCGAGCGATTGGTACAGAAGAATTTGCCGCCAGCATGCCGGAATACTGCGGGGTGATTTCGCGTAAACCAACAACAAGCGCCCGGCCCCATATTATTGAGGATGCCGAAACCAGCTTTGACTTTTCTATCCTTGAGCGAGCTGTTGCCAATCATAAAACGGAATCCATGGCCAAGTTACTGGATACAGTCAGTGAAATACCCGTGGATGTCTATAAGTCCTTAATACCGCAGGCGGTATTGGTCGATGTGCGACATCCGGATGAGGCGCAAAACCGACCGGTGCCAAAAGACGCGCATTCAGACAACGAAATATTGCAAATGCCCTACTTTCGCATCCAGAAAGATTTTGCCGAAACTGATTCAAAAAAACGCTACCTTTTGTACTGTGATCGGGGTGTCATGAGTCGGCTGCATGCGGAGCTGTTACTGGAATCTGGCTACCGAAATGTGGGTGTTTACCGGCCTAAATAATCGTAATCGAGTCATTGATTTAAACTATTGCATAAAGCTGATAAAGTGAACTAGCCTATAGTTCTCAAAGGTAAGAGGCTTGAATTCATGACGCTAACTGAATTGCGTTACATCGTAATGCTCGCGAAAGAGCAGCATTTTGGACGAGCAGCGGAACGCTGCTTTGTTAGTCAGCCCACCCTAAGCATTGCCGTAAAAAAACTTGAAGAAGAGCTCGGAATTGCCTTGTTTGAACGCACGAAAAGCCGGGTTCATCCAACGCCGATCGGTGACCAAATTGTCGCCCAGGCCCAGCAGATTCTTGAGCAGGCCTCCTCAATCAAGGATTTGGCAAGTACTGGCAAAGATCAGTTAACCAGCCCGCTTTCCGTTGGCGCCATTTTTACCATTGGCCCCTACCTTTTTCCGCACCTAATGCCCCAGCTTAGAAGTATTGCTCATGACATGCCTCTCCTAATTGAAGAGGGATACACCGCGGATTTACGTAAACGTTTGCGCAATGGTGATCTGGATGTTGTTATTTTGTCGTTGCCATTTAACGAGCCAGACGTCGTAACCCAGCCCTTATATGAAGAGCCTTTTGTTGTTCTTTTGCCGGCATCCCACGCGCTCGGGAAACAAAAACTGATCAGGGCGGAAGATCTGGAAAAAGAGAACGTCCTCATGCTGGGTGAGGGTCACTGTTTTAGGGATCAAGTGCTGGAAATGTGTCCGTCCTTGCGAAAGCCAATGGAAGACAACAAGTCGCCTATCCGAACAGCCACTGAGGGCGGTTCGCTGGAAACCCTGCGCCATATGGTGGCGTCGGGACTGGGCGTAACCATCCTGCCTTATTCGGCAACACTCAATACCCAATATAGCGAAGGCGCACTGATTACTCGCCGCTTTGAAGCGCCCGCACCGGCCAGAACCGTCGCGCTCGCATGGCGTGCCAGCTTTCCACGGCACAAGGCTGTCGATGCCCTAAGGCAGGCAATTCAGCAGTGCGGGCTTGAGTTTTAGGCGCGTAAATAGGCATTTGTATAAATTGTCAGGGCGTATTTAGATGGCCTCGCCAAAAATAGGTGCCCCCGATCTCGAAAAGCCGGTTGATCATCTCAAGGGGGTCGGCCCCAAGCTGCAAGCCCTTCTGGAAAAAGCAGGGATCTTCCAGATAAAAGACCTGCTGTTCCGCTTGCCCCTGCGCTATTTGGATAGAACCCGAATCACACCCATCGGTTCCCTGCGGCCAAACCAATATGTCCTCATTCAGGGAGAGATCCTGGCGGCGGATATACTCTTTGGCAGGCGGCGCAGTTTGATGGTCAAACTGGGTGATGGCACGGGTGTCACCACCCTCAGGTTTTTTCATTTCAGTCAGGCGCAGAAAGCCGCATTGAGTCGGGGCAAATTCTTACGCTGTGCAGGGGAGGTCAGGCCCGGCCTGGCAGGTCTGGAGTTCTATCACCCCGAATATGAATTTATAGAGGAAGATGCCCCCCCACCCTCGGCCGAACTTACACCGGTTTACTCAACCACCGAAGGCCTGACTCAGGGACGTCTGCGCGACCTGAGCTCCCAGGCCCTGGCCATGCTGGCGAATTCGCCCATCGAAGAACTGATAATGGATGGCCCCGGGAAAGAGATTCCCCTGAGGCAAGCCCTTCTTTACCTGCACCGGCCACCAGTGGATGCGCCGGTGAACCAACTGCTGACAGGACAACACCCTTACCAGAAAAAAATTGTCTTTGAGGAACTCTTGGCCCACCAGCTAAGCATGTTAATGGCTCGCAATCGGGCCAAATCCGAGCAGGCACCGGTACTGCACGCAAAGACAGCTGAGATAAAACAGCTTTTGGGAAATTTGTCATTCGAACTCACAGATGCCCAGAACAGGGTTATTGCTGAAATTGAACAAGACATGCAGACCGGTCACCCCATGCTGCGATTGCTTCAAGGCGATGTAGGCTCGGGGAAAACCCTGGTGGCTGCCCTGTCTGCGTTGGCATCCCTGGGTTCCGGTCATCAGGTTGCGGTGATGGCGCCGACCGAAATACTCGCCGAGCAACATCTGGAAAAATTTGAAAGCTGGTTACAGCCACTCGGGTACAAAGTGGTTTTTCTCAGCAGCAAAATCAAGGGCAAGGCCCGGGAAGCAGTTCTTGACTTGATTGGCAGTGGCAAGGCCAACCTGATTATCGGTACGCACGCCCTGATCCAGAAAGACGTTAACTTTGCCAAACTGGGGCTAATGGTTATCGATGAACAGCACCGGTTTGGTGTTAACCAGCGACTGGAGCTGAGAAACAAGGGTTTGGCAGATGGTCAGGTGCCGCATCAGTTGATTATGACAGCCACCCCCATCCCCAGAACCCTATGCATGAGCCACTACGCGGATCTGGACACCTCCATCATCGACGAGCTGCCACCCGGTCGAACACCGGTGATCACAGCAGCTTTACCCGGCATTCGTCGAGCAGAAGTAATCGAACGAGTAGAAGCGGCGTGCGCTGAAGGCAGACAAGCCTATTGGGTCTGCACCCTGATCGAAGAGTCGGAAGAACTGCAGGCCCAGGCGGCGGAAGCCACGGCAAATGAACTATCTATAGCTCTGCCAAACTGGTCAGTGGGACTTATCCACGGACGCATGAAGCCCAGTGAAAAACAGCGGGTGATGCATGCCTTCCATCAGGGGGAAATCCAAATACTGGTGGCAACTACCGTCATCGAAGTTGGTGTCGATGTGCCCAATGCCAGTCTGATGATTATCGAAAATCCCGAAAGGCTGGGTTTGTCTCAGCTGCACCAATTGCGCGGCAGGGTAGGCCGGGGAAGTGTCGAGTCCCACTGTGTGCTGCTGTATGAAGCGCCGCTCTCTGAAACCAGCACTGTGCGAATTCGGGCCATGCGTGAGACCAACGATGGATTCAAGATTGCGGACATTGATTTACAACTGCGGGGCCCCGGTGAACTTCTTGGTGCACGGCAGGCAGGCGAGCAAGGATTTCTAATGGCTGATTTGGGGCGGGACGCCGACCTTTTGCCACTGGCTCGTCAGCATGCAGAGACCTTACTGGCAAATGATCCCGAACGAGCAGATCGACTCTTGGCTCGCTGGTTGCCCGATTCCATGAAGTATTTGGACGCTTAAACGACGAATAGGCAAAAAAAACACCCAGATCGCAATATTTAATTGAGCTTAGGCGCTAATCGGCTTTCGTATCGCAGTAAAGTCGCTATAATCGCGCCTCATTTTTCACCCCTCCCAATTTCCGGGCCCTGGTCCGCACACCAATGATCGAAAAACTCAGAAACATCGCCATTATTGCCCACGTTGACCATGGCAAGACCACTCTCGTGGATAAGCTCCTTTCACAGTCCGGAACCCTGGATCGCAAATCCGTGGGCGAAGAACGCATCATGGATTCCAATGATCAGGAAAAAGAGCGGGGCATCACCATTTTGGCCAAAAATACGGCGATCTCCTGGAACGACTACCGCATTAACATCGTTGATACCCCGGGGCACGCGGATTTTGGTGGTGAGGTAGAGCGGGTTCTGTCGATGGTGGACTCCGTATGTCTGCTGGTGGATGCGGTGGATGGCCCAATGCCTCAAACCCGTTTTGTTACCCAGAAAGCCTTTGAGCGAGGCCTGCGTCCGATCGTCGTGATTAACAAAATCGACCGCCCTGGCGCACGACCACACTGGGTAATGGATCAGGTATTCGACCTGTTTGATAACCTGGGTGCGACCGACGAGCAGCTCGACTTTCCGGTAATTTACACCTCGGCGATTAATGGCATCGCAGGCATTGAATATGATGACCTCGCCGAAGACATGACCCCGTTATTCCAGATGATTGTGGATCATGTTCCCGTGCCGGAAGTCGATCCAGATGCCCCCTTCCAGATGCAGATTTCCGCACTGGATTACGACAGCTATGTGGGTGTAATTGGTATTGGCCGTATTACCCGCGGCAAACTAAAGCCCAATCAGCAGGTCATTGTGAAATCGGCAAATGGCAAAGAGCGCAAAGGGCGAGTACTGAATGTGAAAGGCTACCTTGGCCTTGAGCGCATAGACACCCAGCTGGCTGATGCCGGTGAGATTGTCTGCATCACGGGTATAGATGAACTAAAAATTTCCGACACCCTCTGTGACCCCGATCATATTGAAGCGCTTCCTCCGCTGAGCGTGGATGAGCCAACCGTGAGCATGACATTCATGGTGAATGATTCACCTTTCTCTGGGAAAGAAGGCAAATATGTCACCTCCAGAAACATCAAGGAACGTCTGGAACAAGAGTTAATTCACAACGTTGCCTTGCGGGTAAGACAGGGCGATACAGCCGATAAATTTATCGTCTCGGGCCGTGGCGAACTGCACTTGTCTGTGCTGATTGAAACCATGCGACGTGAAGGCTTTGAACTTGGCGTTTCCCGCCCGGAAGTTGTCCAGCGCGAAATCGACGGAAAAATCCAGGAGCCCTTTGAGGCCGTGGTGATTGATATTGAAGACAAGCATCAGGGTGCTGTCATGGAAGAGCTGGGTTTGCGTAAGGGCGAACTGAAAAACATGTCGCCTGACGGCAAGGGGCGGGTGCGGCTGGAGTTTGTTGTGCCCTCCCGTGGCCTGATCGGTTTTCGGGGACACTTTCTTACCCTGACATCTGGCTCCGGCATTATGACCAGCATCTTTGATCACTACGGTCTGGTTAAGGAAGGTGAGGTCGCCAAACGCCAGAATGGTGTATTGGTCAGCATGGTGAAGGGCAAGACCCTGGCCTACGCCCTATTCAACCTTCAGGATCGCGGCCGATTGTTTATGGGCCACGCCGAAGATATTTACGAGGGGCAGATTATTGGCATCCACTCACGCTCAAATGACTTGGCGGTTAACCCCACCAAGGCCAAACAGCTCACCAACATTCGTGCCGCTGGTACCGACGAAGCCCTGACCCTGGTGCCGCCTATCCGCCACACACTGGAACAGGCGCTGGAATTCATCGAAGACGACGAGTTGGTTGAAGTCACGCCCCAGTCCATTCGTTTGCGCAAAAAACTGCTGACCGAAAACGAAAGAAAACGAGCCAAGCCCAAAGTCGTTGCCTAGGCTAGTTTTAATTTCCTGCTAAAGGCCAGCTTGCATCAAGCTGGCCTTTCTTTCTTTCTTTCTTTCTTTCTTTCTTTCTTCTTCGCCAGCCTTAACTCTCATTTCTTGGGAGTTGCTTTTTATTCATGACAGTCAAATACTGCAACTATGAAAATAGTAGCTGGTCGTGATTGGAATCACGCATGGTAAGAGCATGATCCCGAAGATCATAGGGAAAAGGAGATTTGCTTATGGGGAACATCTTGTCATTAGGGAAACGATTTTTCTATGTTCTTTAATCAGATAGAAAAATTACTCAAAAAACGATTTCAGGGAAAACATTCCCACTATTTACTGTAATAGGGCCGGTAGGCCTTATAACGTGCTATTAGCCCGATGAGACAGTCATAGTGTTATTTAAGACCCTTGCGGTTGGCTTGCTGCTTGCCATTGGTGAAATTGTGAATGGCAATATCAGAGTGCGGGTTCTGCATCACTTGTGTGGTAAAAAACGTGCGAAAAAGATCAGCTTCTTTTCAGGCACAACAATAATATACGCTATTGCTTGGTTTACTTTGCCATGGTTATCTCCAGCCAATTATTTAGACTGCTATAAAATAGGGTTTTCTTGGTTAATGATTATGCTGGGTATAGACATATATTTTGGGAGATATGTGTTCAAGTTTAAGTGGAATAAAATCGTCGGGGATTTTAATCCCCTTAAGGGTAATTTACTTGGCGTAGGTATGCTTTTACTGTTTTTAAGTCTTAGCATTGTGTTTTGGGTGCAGCAATGAACAAAGGGCTAACAATTTGCTCCTGCTGACATTTTTATGTTGCATCTTATGTGCGTAATAGCACATAAGTCTCTACTCCAAAAATGCATCGCCGCAAGGCGTTAGGCAGAAAGTAGGAGGCAAGCCGATGTTAGAACTACGACCGAACTGTGAGTGCTGTGACAAGGACTTACCTCCGGAATCGACTGAGGCGGTAATCTGCACTTTTGAATGCACATTCTGTGCTGAGTGCGCTGAGAGTGTTCTTAATAATTTCTGTCCAAATTGCTCAGGAAACTTAGTGCCACGGCCAATACGCCCAGTAGCTGCACTTAAAAACAACCCGGCTTCAACTACTCGCATACTAAAAGAGCGTGGCTGCGGAGCCAATGAATAACAAGCGCATAAAAAATCGTCCAATGTGCTGGACGTCGCTGACGCTCTGCCTGTTGTGAAGACGCTGTCGGACGAAGCAAAAGTGAAACATCCCCCCAATCAAGTCCTGCTGAAGTTTGTAGCACTTCTGTTTGTATTGCTTTCGTATTTTGGCTATCTGGTTTACGAATATGATCTGCTAACCGGCGGGATTGCCGCACTCATAACATGGAGCTTTTTTGTGCTCTGTACGCCTGTCGCCGATGCCGGTTTTTTGCTGGATTTCCCGATCAGGCTCATATTTGGCTTCAGGATGATCTTGTCTGAAATTGTCGTTTGGGGCATCGCGATTCTCATAAACATTATTTGCCTGACAAACTTCAATAATTATTATGAAACCACGGTTATTACCAAGTTGATGAAAGCAATTTTGAGTAATCCCTACCCTTATTGGATTGTCATTGTCTTGTCGGGTATTGGCACGTTTCTCTCAATTCGTTTTGGTGACGAATTGCTGGACGTGTTGAAGCAAGAAGACAGGGTTTATTACCTCAAGCATCACTTCAAGCATGAAATACTTCTTTTTATTTTTTTCTTTCTGGTTATTTTTGGCTACTACGAAGTGGTTAAGACGTTAGGTCTCAACCTCTAGGGCAATTCAATAGCCAACGCCTACAACAGGTCAAGGAACACGAATGACGTATGGCTAAGCCGGTTTGATAAGCGTTAACTTGGCGTCATGAGCGCACTAAAAAATTGTAGTAACCTCTGATTCATAAATAATAAGAAAAAGACCTCCCGGAGGGATTGATGAATAGAGCCGCCGCGCAATCATCTGAATATATCTATGTGTTCATGGCTCTATTATTTGTGATTACGGCAGTCGCTGGTTTTATTCCAACATCGTTTGGCTTGATTAGCAGAGTGGCATCAGGGCAACAGTCTCTGCCTCCTTTTATCGTCCATTTCCACGCCGCATCGTTCAGTTTGTGGCTGTTATTGCTTCTTGCACAGTCGACTCTGATGTATATCAAGAGGCCGGCGTTACACAAAAAGCTTGGTCTTGCCTCGCTGGTTTTGGCACCCTGTATTTTGTTTTCGATGATTGGTATCGAGATCTACTATGTCGAACATGTGCTCGCTCCCTCTGATTCTTCACCAGAACAAATCGCCGAATATAAGCGAAATATTTCCGATATTTTGCTCATCCATGGGGTGAGTTATCTCTTTTTCCCCAACTTCTTTCTATGGGCAATCCTGGTTCGGCAGAAAGACAGTGAATCGCATAAGAGGTTGATGATTCTGGCGACCCAGGTGTTGATGATCCCGGCGCTGGGACGGTTGATAGGGTTTTCGGGGGTGCTTCCGGATTTAGGCTTAAATACCATAGACGCCAGACATTTTTATGTGCTGTTATTGATTGTCCCGGCGGTTGCCTACGATATGTTGAAAAATGGTATGTTGCACCGCTCTTATTTAATCGGGCTGTCATTGATTGTGATTTGGGTTGTGTCCGCGCACTATCTCTGGGGATCATCCTGGTGGGTTGAGACAGCGTCTAAACTTTTTGGTGTTTGAGAGGATAAAGATGATAGAGCTTCGTGGCATTGGAGGGAGGGCAGTCGCTTTAATTGCGGTATATATGATTTTCATCTTTGCCAATAAGGCATTTGCCCAGACGGAGCCAGACGACAAAGATGTTGTGTTCGCCACCATTGGCGAAAAACGTCTGGCGCTCGATATTTATCTTCCTGAAGGTGTAGAAAAGCCGCCCTTGTTGGTTTGGGTTCATGGTGGCGCCTGGCGCAG
>JAURLY010000244.1 GCA_030830945.1 Gammaproteobacteria bacterium
ACATCAATATGCGCGATCCGATTCTTTATCGTATTCGTAAGCAAGCGCATCACAACACGGGCGACAAATGGTGTATTTATCCTTCTTATGATTTTGCCCACGGCCAGGAAGATGCGATCGAAGGGGTCACTCACTCGATTTGTACTCTGGAGTTTCAGGATCATCGGCCGCTTTACGAGTGGTTTGTCGACAATTTGCCCGTACCCAGTAAGCCAAGACAATATGAATTTGCTCGTTTGCACCTGAATTACACGGTGACATCCAAACGCAAACTAAAGTTACTTGTTGACGAAGGCTATGTGGACGGCTGGGATGATCCTCGCATGCCTACCATTTCGGGTATGCGTCGGCGTGGCTATACCGCGCGCGCAATTAGGCAATTCTGCGACATGATCGGTGTCACTCGGGCGGACTCCCTAGTGGATGTCAGTATGCTGGAGTTTGCCTTGCGTGACGACCTCAATGAGCATGCCCCAAGAGCTATGTGCGTTCTGCGGCCTCTGCGTGTGAGTATTACTAATTTTGCCGAGTCGGGCCTTTCAGACGGCGACTCAGTGACGGTACCTGTGCATCCGAATAAGCCGGAAATGGGCGAGCGCCAATTACCCTATGGTGCTGAGTTGTTTATTGATCAAACAGACTTCAGTGAAGACACCACATTATCGCGTAAAAAGTTTAAACGCCTGGTTATTGGTGACTATGTACGTCTGCGCGGCGCGCATGTAATCCGGGCTGATGAGGTGCTTAAGAACCCTGAAGGTGAGATCGTTGGAATCAAAGCATCCCTGGTGCCGAATACCATTGGTGAAAACCCTCCCGAAGGCATTCGACCCCGTGGTGTTATTCATTGGGTGGCGGCAGACAACAGCCTGGAGTGTCAGTTACGCTTGCATGATCGCCTGTTTACCGACCCTACACCGGATGCAGGCGAGAAAAACTTTCTGGACCATATCAACCCCGATTCACTGGTGATTTTGGATGGCTGCAGAGCTGAGATCGGCCTGAAAAATGCAGCTTTTGGAGACGCGTATCAATTTGAGCGAGAGGGCTACTTTTGCCTGGATAGCAGGCATTCCTCCGAAGACAAACCTGTGTTTAACCAGACAATCGGATTGAAAGATAACTGGCAGGGAAAAGGTTAGATCTAGCAATGGGACTAAAAGTCTACAACACGGCAACACGCCAGAAAGAAGAGTTCGCCCCCATTGATCCACAGCACATCAAAATGTATGTCTGTGGCCCTACGGTTTACAACCTTATTCATATTGGTAATGCCCGGCCGGTGGTAGTTTTTGATGTGCTTTTTCGCTTGCTGCAAAACGAATACCCAAAAGTCACCTATGCACGAAATATCACCGACATAGACGACAAAATCATCAACGCAGCGGCTGAAAATGATGAACCCATTGGGGAGTTGTCAGCACGCTACGCCAAAGAATACGAAGCAGACACCAATGCCCTGGGCACATTGCAGCCTACGCTGGTTCCCTTTGCAACCCAGCATATTCCGCAAATGATCTCCATGGTTGAGAGGGTAATTGACAGTGGTCATGCCTATGAGGCCGAAGGACATGTTCTGTTTGCGGTTAAATCGTTGGAAGCTTACGGCAAGCTCTCTAATCGTTCGCTGGAAGATATGCTCGAAGGTGCTCGTGTCGAAGTGGCGCCTTACAAAAAATACGCGGGCGATTTTGTGCTCTGGAAACCATCGACAGGGAATGCGCCGGGATGGGAAAGCCCCTGGGGATATGGTCGCCCAGGCTGGCATCTGGAATGTTCGGCCATGATTGAGGCTCACCTCGGCGATACCATCGATATTCATGGTGGTGGTCGTGACCTGATCTTTCCACACCATGAAAACGAGCTTGCACAAAGTTGCTGTGCGCACGATGGCAAGGAATATGTTCACTATTGGATGCACAACGGCTACGTTAATATCAATGGCGAGAAAATGTCCAAATCCCTGGGCAATTTCCGGACAGTGAGGGAGCTTTTGGAAAAGTATCGTGGTGAAGTGATTCGCTACGCACTTCTCTCAGCCCAATATCGTTCTGAGCTGGATTTCTCCAAGGAATTACTGGACCAGTCCAAGGCGAGTCTGGACACGCTCTATGGCTTTCTTCGTGAGAGCAAAGAAGTTCCCGGCATTGATGTAAACCTTGAAGAGCAACCGGTCTACAAAGCGCTGCTGGATGATTTGAATACCCCGGTTGCCATTAGCGAGTTGTATGCTCTGGCTAAGTCCATGGGTTCTGCCGAGAGCAAGGAAAAACCCCAGCTCAAATCAGTGATGCTACAAGCTGGAAGTCTGATGGGATTGCTGCAGCAGGATCCAGATGCATGGTTTCAATCTGGCGAAGAAGGTCAAATCTCACCAGGTCAGATAGAGCAACTGATTGCGGAGCGTGTGCAAGCCAAACTGGATAAAAATTATGCGCGAGCGGATGAAATTCGCTCGCATCTGGAGTCAGAAGGTGTTCTGCTGGAAGACTCCCGAGAAGGCACCAAGTGGAAAAGAGCCTAGGAGGCTAATTTGTCATCTGCTGATCAAAAAGACA
>JAURLY010000245.1 GCA_030830945.1 Gammaproteobacteria bacterium
AGGATTCGTGAGAACTTCCGAGCCGTGCGCGGAAAAGACCCTGAAGAAGTTGTAAATATTTCCCTAACGCAAACCATCTCGCGCACCTTGATTACTTCGTTGACGACTTTGATGGTGCTAGTTGTGCTGTTTGTCCTGGGGGGCGAAATGATTCATTACTTTTCCCTGGCGTTAATTCTGGGAATTGTAGTTGGTACTTATTCTTCTATTTTTGTTGCGGCCAACCTGGTGTTGAGCCTGAATATTCAAAGCAAGGATCTCATGCCGCCAGAAGACGATGACAAAAGCCAGGAACTAACAGAGGAAGTGCCCTATTCCTGAGTGGGAGCAAGGCATAATTTACTCATTTCTGACATAGACCTTTCTAGGGGCTGCAGCTACAAGCGCAAACTATTTAAAAGAACAGGTCTTTTATCCAGTCAGCAGCGATGTCTACGCCATGATGCTGACTGAGCTGATGGTGTTTTAGTCCGATTTACGGATTCCCTTACCAGTGGCCGCCCAATAAAGCCCGCCATATATGTGTTCCATAAATAACTGGTCACTGTAGGTGGAACCTATGTGTCCAAGAGCAGTATAGAAAGCACGACCGCCATCGTATTCGTGGTACCAGGACACAGGATGAAAATCTCCCATACCTTCGCCAGCCGCACGTCCCCAGTCGGCACTGGGTTCATAAGTTGATTCATCTACTGCCAGAATGTAGTTAATGGTGTCTATACGCTCCTCACTAAACTCGTACCATTCTTCCGTAAATAGAAAGCGATCTGGCATACGCTCGGTGCCGGGGAAGCTGCGATCCAGCACATCCATCTCAGCGGTCTGGATTACTGGATGGATATGGAACATTCGCCCAACCATTTTGGTATACCACTCCCAGTCGTATTCCGTATCGCTGGCACTGTGCACGCCGACGAAGCCTTTGCCAGACTGGATGAATTCTTCCATCGCTGCCTGCTGCTCTTCATTCAATACATTGCCTGTGGAAAGCATGAACATGATGACATCGTACTGCTGGAGATTTTGGGTATTGATCCGGGAGGCGTCCTCGTGCCAGTCAACATTGAAATGATGTTTTTCTGCCAGTGTTTCCATGGCATCCACAGCATCGTTGATGGACTTGTGGTGAAATCCATCTGTTTTGGTAAACAGTAGAACGTTGAATTGTTGTGCGCTAGCCAGCGCACTAAAGAAAATGCATGCGGTTAGAACTAAGCCGCGGGATAACAGAGATTTATACATTATTGGTTTCCTGTTTCTCAGTTTTAATGGCATTAATATAGCCAAGGTCAACAACGGCCGATGATACCTGTTGTTGAACTTCATGGCCAAATCCATGATTGTATTTGTTCTTCATGGCAATCACCCCATAAACTAGCGTGGACTAGCTATTACCCGTAAACTTGCTGAAAATTCTGGCGCTGTCTCCCGGCATTATAATTGGGGCCCGCCCATCTGTTTTGTTGCACTCAATTAGGCATCTTGAATATTCAAGGCCAGAAAATCTGGTGCCAGCGAATGCGGATGGCACGTGTCGAGAATTAACTGTGGAAGTACCTTATTCTTGATAGGGTGAATAGTTAGGGGTTTAGCCTGTCGTGAATGAAATTATTGGATTATTGCCTTACGCAGAAAATGCATGGTTGGCATTTTTAACGCTATGGGCTGCGCTGATTTTATTTCATGTCAGTATCCACTTTGGAACGGCAGCAATCCTCATTGCATTAGCACGCTCGCAAAAATGGCGAAAAATACAGGCGCGTGAAACCAGAGTCCCTGCATCAAGTGAAATACGTGAATCGTTCCCAGGGTTTTTAGGTACCCCTTTTTGTCTCAGCCTGGGACTTTGGGCTCAGTATCAAGATTGGGGGCTGCCGCCGATGGAAACGAGTGTATGGACTGTCTTGGTATTTTTTCTAATCGCCACGCTCATACACGATCTTTGGTTTTATTCGATTCATCGTCTGCTGCACACTAAATGGCTGTTTAAATGGCATATCCCGCATCATAAAAGCCCTGTTCCTACTGTCTGGACCAACGATCGTTTTACGCTTTTGGATGTGCTGATGACCCAGTGCTTCTTGATTTGGGTCGTCTTTGTGCTGCCTATTCCTCCACTAGCTCTTTTGTTGTACCGATTAAGTGACCACATCAAAGGCCTCATAGGTCACAGTGGTTTTGAGTTTGCGGCAAGCAGGCTAGCGATTTGGCCGATGCCCTTTGTCTGTGTAACTCATCACGATGGACATCACGAGTTATTTCACTACAACTTTGGCAATACCCTGAGCATCTGGGATCGCTTATTCGGAACGCTGGATCCCGAATACGATGCCAAGGTTTTGGCCGTTAGGGAACGTTTGGCTGAAAAACAGCCACCCCAAAAATGATTGAGCTTTCTACTCAGGGCATAATCGACACTCTGGTGCCCATTGATATGGTCTGGTTGAAGTTTGCCGTTATTCTCGGCGTGCTTTACTTGATACATATCCTTTTGTATCTGGGAATAGGGTACGCCCTAACCGAATTGAATAAGCGGCACCCCGAGCGAAAAGTGCAGAAGCGCCAAACAAAAGTGCCCGCATCGAGAGAGATAAAGCAGGGTTTTGTTTCCCTGTCAGGTTCATCTATCTGCCTGACCTTGGCGCTATCAGTGCAGTACCAGGGCTGGTCTATGGATCCAGTTGACGTAATACTTCCTGGCGTATCGGGAATATTTTGGTTGGTATTTTTCTTTGTGTTGTCAGTATTTCTTGGGGATATATGGTTTTACGCAGAACATAGACTAGTGCACTGGAAGCCCTTGTTTTTTATTCACCGTGAACATCATCTAAGCCCGGTCCCAACACCCTGGACGAATGAACGATTTAGCTTTACCGAGGTGATGTTAATTCAGTCCTATTTATTTTTGGTGCCTTTTGTGTTGCCTATCCCGGCGATTGTTCTGGTAGCGCACCGTTTTTATGACCAGGTGAAGGGAATGTTTGGTCATGGTGGTTATGAATACTTTGAGGGCGCATGGGCGAGATGGCCTTCACCCTTCACATGCGTCACGCATCACGATGCGCACCATGAAAAATTCTCGGTTAATTACGGCAGTTTCCTGACAATCTGGGACCGGTTATTTGGCACACTCGAGTCGGGATACGACCAAAAAGTTGACCAAATTACTAAGTATTATCAGTCGCTGGAGTCTGGCTCTGAGGCTGACGCTCCCCGGTAATCTTTATATAAATAGGGTGTGAAGGTCGCGTTGTTAGACGACAAACCGGGCGCAGATCGGGATCAGTTTCAATCTCAAATTCAAACTTTTGAAACAGGCTGGCTAAAATTAATGGGCCTTCCAGAAGGGCAAAAGCAGCTCCTGGGCACACTCTTGGCCCAACACCAAAAGGTAAGTAAGCGCGCTTGTCCACCGGCTCTTTCTGGTCGCGGCTGAATCGCTTGGCAATAAAGCTATCCGGATTTTTCCAAAACTGTTTGTGCCGATGGATCAGCCAGGGTGAAACTACGATCATAGATCCTTTTTTCATCAGCCAGTCACGCATGGTTGTTGGTTCGGACAATTCACGGGTAAAGAAGGGTACGGGGGGATAAAGCCTAAGGGCCTCGGCAAATAAATCACGACTAGTTTCAAGCGATCTGAGTCTCTTGTGGTCGATTGGGTCAGTGCCCAATTGAGTTTCAATTTCCTGCAAAATCAGCTCATGGGCTTGCGGGTCCTGATGAGTGAGATAGATCGCCCAGCAAAGAACCGAAGCGGTGGTTTCGTGTCCGGCGAGGAATAGAACGGCAATCTCATCTACAAGCTCTTGGTCGGTAAATCCATTTCCCTGGCTATCCCTGGCCTCGAATAGTTTTTGGAGCAGGTCATTGCGTTTCTCCCCCGAAGCTTTGCGTGATTCTATGAGTTGCTTTAGCACCTCTCGTATTCTTCCCGCATAGCGCTTGCCATCACGACTGACGCCGCCAGGCAGCCATTTTGGTAAACCAAAGATGCTCTTAAAACTTAGCAGCGGAAGAGAGTGCTGATAATTCTGCATGCTCGAGAACAAATCCATTGCGACCTGGCTTTCCAGTTTTTCGGAGAATATGGCCCGAAAAATCGCATCTGCGGTGACATGGGAAAGCTCTGCCTCTAGGTCAATTTGCCTTCCACCCACATGATGATCGAGACGTGACAGCATATCGTCAACTGCGCCATTTATATGTTCAAAAGTGGCTGTTGGGGTAAGTGCCCGGAATGCCGGTTCAATCATTGCTCTACGGCGTTCCCATACAGAACCATTGGATAGGAATATACCGTCGCCAACCAGTGGCTCAAGTGCCTGCCGCAGTAATTCGCTTTTAGGAACCCGTTCGGGCATGTCGGCCAGCAAGTGACGAAAATTCCTGGGATTGTTAATCAGGAAAATATCCCTAAATAACATTGGTTGGCGCGACATCTTCAAGCGATAAGATTTTTCGTTAAAGATTGAAAAAAGATCTCGTTTTGCGCCTTTGCCAAGTAAGTTAAGCCCCGTCTCGCCCCGATATATTTTGGGTTTAGGGGCTTGAAAAGGACATTGCTTTTGATCAGTCATGTTCCAGAGGGTTTCCCGGAGTTTTGATGTATTGAAAAGCAGGGTTTTTGGCAGTCAGCATGGCAAAATAATCGAAAGTCTCTGCAAAATCAGATGACAGGATGTATTGCATATGTATCCAGAGAAGATTTCGTCTAAGTTTTTGAAATTTATCTGGTTTCAGGTTCTTTTTAAAGTTTGCCGAGCGATAAAAAGGCTTGTCTGAATGTTCTTTTGGCCGTAAATTTTCATCGCACGGGTTCATCCGTTGCGGACAAAAGGCATCAAAGGAAGAGAAGACTTCAGCCCATTGCAAATGTGGTCTGTTTTGTAGCTTTCGGTAGACCTGATCGCCTGTATTGATATGAGTCTGAGTGCAGAGTTCTAGTTGATAAACAGACCCCATACATACCATGGTCAGAGGCGTGTTCTGGAATTCCTGTTTATCAAGGAGCAGGGCCACTACACGAGCAGCAAGTACTGATCCGGAACTGTGCCCGACAATAACGTATTCATCTGCCTGCCCCAAACGTATTTGTTCAGCAATAATCTCGGCAAATTGTTCCAGGCGTATGCGCATGTTCTCTTGTACAGGATCATTTCCGTCGAGGAAAAAACGGCCACTATCAAAGATACGGGCGATGTTTTGGTGTCTGTAGTGTTTTGCAAAGATTCGCCAGATAAGGGTGACAGGAATAAGTGCAAGTATGGCGGAGTAGATCGGACTTAATCCGAACAAGGATAAAATCCAGTACGCTCCGATAAAACACAAGGTAAGACAGATCAAAGCTGTATAGACAAACAACCAGGGCGCCATGGCGACTAACCAGGCCCAATCGACATTTCTACAGCTTGGACGAAATACGGAGCGGATGATCTTGGGCGTAAAGAAAAGCAGAAGCCAATAAAATTTCCAGCGAGGGATTTCACTGTGGGGGCGCAAAATATCCGCGTTATCCAGAATGTCGTAGGTTAAATCAAGATCGGGTTGGCCCTCGATATCGACGCTAATACGTCGAAATAGTGGCTCGATAACCGTGCTTTTTAGGTTGAGTTTGAGCTTGTGAAGACGCCCAAAGCGCAGCATGTGCTTGCGAAAAAGCTTTTCATAGAAAGCCGGCCCACGAGGTTCGTAGCCCGGAATATAGAAAACCTGTCTTCGATTAATGCCCACTAAACAATCTTGTCACCCAGATTTTGTTTAATGATGGGTAACATTTCCTTATAGATTTTTGGGCTGGCTGCAAGAATGTTTCCTTTGGTCATATAGGTTTCGCCGCCGGACAGGTCACTTATCAGCGCCCCTGCTTCGCGCAGGAGAAGTACGCCTGCTGCCATATCCCAGGGTTTAAGATTCATTTCCCAAAAGCCGTCAAAGCGACCTGCAGCCAGGTAGGCCAGATCCAGCGATGCAGCGCCAGGTCGTCGTATCCCCGCCGTATTTTTTTCCAATAAAGCCTTGCAGACGGCAAAGTATTCATTGGCGTATTTCAGGGTTTCCGGGGTAAAAGGAATACCTGTAACGAGCAGAGAACCGGCCAGGGATTTTGGGTTGGATACCCGCATTTTGCGTCCGTTAAGGCTCGCACCCTGTCCGCGTGAAGCGCAGAATTCATCTCTTTTCACAGGATCGTAGACCACAGCGTGCTCAAGCTTTCCCTTGTAACGGCAAGCAATAGAGACGGCAAAATGGGGAATACCCCTGACGAAGTTGGTGGTGCCATCCAGCGGGTCAATTATCCATTCATATTCGGCATCTTTTGGTCCGTGTACCCCCATTTCTTCGCCGATAAACCGGTGCTTTGGGTGCGCCAGTTTGATCTCGTCAATAATGGCTTTTTCAGATGCTCGATCAATGGCAGTCACAAAGTCATTTACGCGTTTGTTTTCAACGGTAATCGCATCAACTTCGCGGAAGGCTCGATCAATAATTTGCCCTGCCTTGCGTGCGGCGCTGAGGGCAATACGTAACATCGGTTGCATATGGAAATCTGCTTTGTAAGGGGGAGGTTATTGGATGTTTAGTCGGCGGCGATTCTAGCAGAATCATACAGAGAATTGCGTTCCGGTGTGGTTTAAGGATAATCGCCACCCAAATAGCGCAGTGGAGAGAGAATTTGCGAAATCTGGATAATGTCCGTGTAGTACTGGTAAACACGACCCAACCCGGAAATATTGGTGGGGCGGCCCGTGCAATGAAAAATATGGGCTTGAGTCGTTTAGTGTTGGTACAGCCAGAAGTGTTCCCGTCAGACAGGGCTACATGGCGAGCGGCAGGTGCTCCTGAATTACTCGATTCTGCGGTCGTAGTCGACAGTTTCGATGCAGCGATTGCAGACTGTCACTTGGTCGTTGGCACCAGTGCCCGGGAAAGACGTATTCCATGGCCTCTGGTGGATCCTCGTGAATGTAGCGCCCGCATCCTCAAAGAACCTCAGGAAGCCGAAATAGCAATTGTTTTCGGTCGTGAGCACAGTGGCTTGACGAACGAAGAGCTGCAGCGCTGTCACTTACATGTACATATCCCATCTAACCCTGACTATAGTTCATTAAATCTGTGTGCAGCGGTTCAGGTCCTTGCCTATGAATTACG
>JAURLY010000246.1 GCA_030830945.1 Gammaproteobacteria bacterium
AGAACGCATCGTTGTCAGTCAAGTAGTGGTTGACACGATACCCCTGTGAGATTGAACCGTTTGAACGCAGGGCGTTGATGTCGTTATCGGCTGTGCCGACACGCAGATCTGTCTGAAGAAGACGAGTTGCAACGAACATCAGTGCTGGCGGAACGATTAGCTTCTGTGGGCGAGCAGCAATCAACAGGCCGCGCTCGTCAACGAATGCAGCGATGTTAATTACAGCGTCTTCCAGAGAAGTCTCGTTCAGGTCGGCATTGACTGCTGGACGGTTTGCGTTGCTGCCACCTTGAACAGTTGGGTGGTTAGCGTTGAACAAGGTCACGCCGTCACCTGACTGGAATGTGGTGAAACCGTTGTTGAGCAGAGATGCAGCTTTCACCTGTTTGGTGTAAGCCATAGCCCGTGCGAGAGCTTTGGTGTAACGAGCAGACAATGCGTCATACAGGTTATCTTCCATAGCCTCTTCGGTTACAGAGAAGCCCATCGCCACTGTTTCGTGGTTGTAACGGGCAGTGAAGGACTCTTGCGCGTTGTCGTAAGAAATCGCTGAACCTTCAGGCTTGACTGGTGCAGCACCAAAGCCTGAAAGTTTGACCTCTTCCTCAAAGCTACGCTCTGAAGTTTCGGTTTCGTAGACTTCTGCATGTTCGTTTTCGTACTTGCCGTACTCCATTCCGAACAGTGCATTAAGACCGGGCAAAAGCTCCTTGAGAAGTTGTGCGCGTGAAATAGCCATCAGTTACACTCCTTATGCTGAGCCAGTGGTTGAAGTGTGCTGATGGTAATTAAACTTACACACCAGAATCGGGAAGGCAGTGCCATTCTCATCGCCTTGAGCGCCGCCCAAATAATCAATCACACGGATTGGGTTTTCTGGATCAGTGTCAAGCTCAGAAATGTCCAGAGCAACGCGGCTAACCTTGAAGGTTGTATTCGGTGCTGTTTGGACAAGAAGGCAGTTTTTGCCGTAGATGTCAGCCGGATTGGCTGGCGCACCATCTGCCTGAATGGCAAACAATACGTTTGGATCATCTACAACAAATGCCATTGCGTCAGACGCAACAGTATTCGCTGGCCAAAGCTGTGAGAACACAATTTGACCAGAGTTTGGATCAGTGTATGAACAACCCATGAAGATACCGACCATGTCGATAGCGGTTGTGTCATCACCTGTAGCGGACTGCTTTTCAATTGTGGTCGCTGTACCACCGTCTACAAGCTGTACAATATCGCCAGCGGCAATATTGGTGTTGTAGGCAGAGGCGATTGGGTATTGGCGGAAAACTTCCAGTGATCCATTATCCAAACGACCAATTGGGCGCAGACCGAAGGGAGCGGCAATTGAAGACATTTAATCTCTCCTTCTATCAAGCCATTTTAAAACGGTAAGCGCCCCGTTATGGGTTACTTACCAAACGATGTTTTCGTAGACCGTTCTGGTTTCAGAACAGGCATACGAGGATCTGATTGACGTAGATAGTTGTTATCTACAGAATCAATCTGCTGTGCATTCATCTCATCGTGAGCTTCACGGCGAGATTCCACATAGTCGGTTGAGTTCTCGCAAAGTAGCAATCCTCCAACCTCAACATTACCTTCAAATCGTGAGTCGATATCAGGCAACACTTGTAATTCAGGATGATCCTCTGCCTTGACTGGCGTCCAACCCTCACGGAATTTAGACGAAACATTGGTGTTATCTGCGTTACCCAGTGTAGATGTGCGGACCCAGCGGTATTCAACACCATCGCGGGGTTCGGGGGTAGGCAGCATTGTTGGTCTTTGCCAGCTTCTTTTACGAGCTGTAGTTTCACGAGACTCGTTTGAGCGTGGGGTTCTGTTAGACATTTGATGCCTCCTTCAAGAGTTGCGCCGCATATTGTTCAGCCGTAAGGCCAAGTCGCTTGGCGAGGGCGACCTGAGTTGAGGTTAACTGCACTCTGCGTGGTTTTTTTGCACTCCGCTGGGCGGGGGCAACCACGGAACCAGTTTGGCGGGCAGGTGCTTCCTCAAAATACTGCTCACCAAACTTGTCTGGGAATCGCTTACGCATTGAATCATCAATGCGGCGATAATACTCATCTGCCTGTGACTGAGGATTGATTCCCTGCTTTACCAGAGACTCATGTACCCCAAAGGCATAACCTGTCATTTCAGAGTCTTCACCAAACCAAGGGTTGCTTGATGCCCACGCTTGTGTTTTTGCGTCAGGCTGATTAACCTTTGGCCTTTGCTGCAACTGCACAGGCTCTTCCTGTTTTTGTTGCGGCTTTGGCTTGTAAGACTCAACTCTAAACTTTTCATTTTGGAGGGCGCTTAGCTTTTCCTGAGCTTCGATCAACTTGTCCGGATCGCCTGTTTCGTAGGCTTCCTTGTACGCTGCCTTTGCTCTGTCAAGCTCGGCCTCAACACGGCTTTTAGCCTGCTGTACCAGAACACCTTCACCCTCTTCTAGGGTTTTGCGGAGTTTCTGGTTCTCCTCATAAACTTTTCGGGCGTATTCAATGGCCTCATCTTGCAGACGGGACGCCTCTTCTTTACGGCGGCGCTCTTCATGATATTCAAACTTTAGCTGCTTAATGCGCTTTTGCACATTGTCGCTATAGTTTGCAATCTCGTCATCCTCTGGAATCTGCGCTTCGGCTTCTTCCGCACGGCGAGGCTTGCCCTTATCTTCATCTGGGGTGTCATCAACGATGTCCACCTCAAACTCTTTATCGTTATCCAATTCCACTTCCGCGAAATCTTCTTCAATTTTTTCGGCTGTATTATTCATGCTCTTGTGTATCCCCTTGGGTCATCGACAACAGCCTCAACGGTGTCATCATTGATAAGACGAAACTCCTGTTTATCAATCTTAAACCGTGTACCGGAATAAGAACGAAAAATCACGAAGTCACCTTCCTTACAGTATGGGCCATTAGGAAACTTATCAGTGTCCTTGTACGCATCTGGCCCAGCCTTCACTACAAAACCAATGACTGAAGCGGTTTGTTCCGCGTTTTTCAGTGCATCTGGCATGTAAATGCCGGAATCAGTCTTTTCTTTAACCTCAAGCGGTTTAATTAAGAGTTTGTAACCAGTGGGTTCTGGTATTTTGCGGGCGATGTCTTCATCAACCGTTTTTTCAGCAGAATACATTTCTGTTCCTTTTGCAGTGATCTAGGTTCACAGTACCTTGCAGGGCTTTTGCCCTGAAAGTCTCCACATTCACAATATAACTCAATTGTACCCAAAGCGGAAGAGTTAGCTTTCTTCGTACTTTTTTTGCAAATCGAGTAAATCTCTTTCAATGATTGCCAAGGCTTCCACCTTGCCAACGAGTCGAACATACTCTTCGTGGTTTTGGCATCCGCCACCGGCCATATGGTCAGCGATATCATTTAAGTATGCCCTTATTTTTTCACGGATAAAATCAAGTTCATTCATTTGTCCCCACTAAGTCCTTTGCTATTTCTCGACCTAACTCAATGCCCTGTTTAACGTCTTCACGGCGGGCTTTGTCGGTCTCAGTTGCTACCTTAACGCCAAGGCGGGCGCCTTCGCGTTTCTCCTCTGACTCCAGACGATCTTTCTGAAGCTCAGCGTTTACTGCCTTCGACTGCATATCGGATTGCAGCTTGGCAATATCAAGTTGCTTCTTATGCTCAAACTCAGCCTCTTTCAGCGCCAACTCACGCTGCTGGATCTGTGTTAGCGGATCCTGCTGCTGCTGCATTGCCTGTTTCTGCGCTGCCTCTGCCTGATCTTTGCGAAGTAGCTTTTGAGCAGCCTCAGCGGCAAGACGAGAGATTTCAAGCTCAACATCTTCTGGCAAAGGCTTCTCCTCATCCGGCATAGGCACACCAAGCTGTTTTTCAATTTCCTTGCGATACTGGAAGGCCACATGCTCAGTTATGTGCGCTGCCATAGCGGCCTGAATTGCACCCGCAAACGGAGACTGTCCAACAATCTCTTGCAGCTTTGGATCCTGCATGGCAGCAATGTGAACCTGAATATGCGCCTCATGGTCCTGATATTTAAAGGCTTTAACAGGCTCCTGCTTCAGGATTGCCATATTCTCAGTTACTGGATCAGATGGCTTAATGTCATCTGGTAGTTTAATGATCTCATCAGCGTCTTTAATGCCAAGAACCTCAAGCATTTGTCGGTGAAGCTTGCCCATATTATATAGGTTTGGCGCCTGTTGGGCTAATTGCATCGCCGCCTGATACTGCACAACACGCTGCGCCATTGTGGCCGCATTTGGGTCAGATACAGGTATAACATCAACACGCTTATCAAAATCTTGTTGGCGACTAAACTCACCTTCCATTTCGTAAGCATATTCTGCTGGCATATAATCTTTTACGATTTTTGCCAGAATCCGTAATTCGTTCTTGAGTGCTGCATGTAGTCGTGCCTGAACACCAGACATAACCTTCATGCTACGCTCCATAAGAGCTAAGGTTGTTCCGACCGGCGCTTGCGGGTTGAGATTTCCGACTTGTACATCAGCAACGGAACCAATCCGTCTCCCCTCTTCCACGATATTTCCGAGAAGCTGGTATAGTACCGATGATGGCTCCTTGTAAGGAAGGAATGCAATCGAATCCCGAATTGCACCACCCGGTACGTCCACATCGCGGAACTCACCCGGCATGAGAGGCGAATCGTCACCTTTAATACGAAGACCCCTAGCTTTGAGACCAGCGGGGAGGTTAGATAGAGTACCCGCGTCAATAAGCTGTCTAAGAATACTCGTGGCGCTTTTAGCAAGACCACCAATAAGATGAATAAGACCCGTTCCGTAAAACCCAAGGCCCGGTAGGTATCTATAGTGAACAAAGTGCGCTCTTTTACGCTTTTTAATATCGTCTTCATACCAGTTCCTCCGTATTGACAGCACTGTCAAACTGGACTTATCAATTGTCACAACATATGGCCTTGCCAGCCCATCTGGGTCATCAAATGGCTCAGGCATCATCAAATCAGCATGAATCTCAAGAATTGTGTGACGGTCATCATCCTCCATGACCGCAGTTTCACCATCAATCTCGTCATACTTTTCTTGAATATCAGAGTAATCGGCTTCAGGCTCAGGAAGATCAACATCTACATAAAAGCTATTAAACTGAAGCTCAGCAATTTCATTTGGGGTTTTCTTCATCACATGCGTGTAGCGCGGCGCTGTAGCTAGGTCAGCCGCCCCATATGACACAACGAAGTCCTCAGCAGGGACAAACATTGCACATGGACGCTCCATGATGGGATCGTAGTAAACTTTCTTGAAAGCAGAGCCAGCCAAGGGAAGCCTGAAGAGCATTTGTTCCGTCTCGTCACGGTACTCGGTCATCTCCTCAGTCAGGAGATAGTTCATTTCATCTTCGACACGCTTTGCCTGATCGATCTTTTCCTGATCTCTCTTGCCCAATACTTTGGTGCGTACAGGTCCTGCGGCTGGAAATAATTCACTCATGGCTTGAGCTTGGAAGCGGACAACAGCTTCAGTCAGTACTGGGTGGAAAACACCTGCGGCACCAGCCCAAGGCTGTGTGCGCTCTTCAATTTTCATGCCAAGAAGGTCTAGACCCTTGACGTATGAACGCGCCCAGTCTTTGCGAGACTGCCTGTCAGCAATAAAATCTTCAACCAATTCAGAAGCTAAGGCCTCAAGATCAGCATCTTCGATATATTCAGCTAGGTTTGCATCGTGATCCGGACCGATTAAATCTTCTGTGTACTCCCCCGTAAAATCAATAACGACTTCTCCATCTTCGGTATTGATACCAACGGCGTCTGGATTAATGACTTCAACTTGGACTTCTTCTGTATCTTCCATGTCAAAATCGGCGGGAACCATCTGTTTTTCTACAGCCATAATATATGAATCCTATTTTTTGTCCGGTGCCTGCATGATAACAGAATATTGCCCATGGTGGGAGTGGGACAGATCGCCGGTAACCTTCCACCCCATATCTTCGTACTTTTTTACGTCCTGATGCAAAACATATCTTAAAATTTTTGTTTTAGTAGTATTCGACTGGTCGTCTGTATGTAGGTTCGTCATCCCATTCATCCATTGAACTCCTAATCCACCCCCCTTGGCGGAATCTCAGCAATGCCTGTGTTGTGGAGTCAACCAAGTCATCATGCTCCCCGGCAGGAAAGGCCGCGCATTCCTGAATAACTTCATCGGCCCACCTAGTTGGTGGCGCCCATATAACTCCAGACGCGAAAAGATCACTAACCGCGTTTACCCTAGCTATTTTATCCTGTCCACGGGAGGGTGTAAACTCCGTGACCGGTATTCCCATGGCTCTAAGCTCAAAAATAAGCGGAGAACCGGCTGCTTTCGCCTCAACAATCATTTGATCCGGCTCAAATTCCCAGTATTTGTCATAGGCTGCGCGTTTTAGATCCGGAAATTCAAGTTTTTCCTTATATGCGTCAAGAAGTATCAAATTCGGGACCGTTCTTCCTTCTTCGTCAGGGTGGTGAAAGATTCCCCATGTTGTACAGGCAGAATAGTCAGCTCGTTGCGTTTTCAAAAACGCAGTATCCCAGCTTTGGATGATTGCTTCGCACGGTGGCGGGCTTTCTCTTTCCCACTCACGCCACCACTCTCGCTTAATGAGCGCCCCTTCTTCCGAAGTCGGGTCCTGTTGGTACTGTGCAGACCATTTGGACACAGGCAGTTCGGCTTTTAGTGCCTCAAGTTGATCCAGAGGCCAGAACTCAGGCCATAATGGGTCACCAGATGGCATAATTGCCGGAAACTCGATGATTTCCCAGTCATCCGCACCCTCTCTCTGGGTGGCAGACTTCATAATTTGTCCGGTCAGGTCCCTTACAGACCATCTCGTCATGACTACAATGATCGCTCCACCCGGCTGCAAACGCTGTCGCGGTCCTGATGTGTACCATTCGTATACCTTGTCGTAGACTTCTGGGTTGTAAGCCCCCAGTGCCGCCTCCTGCTCTGAGTGCGGGTCATCGATAATGAGGACATCAGCGCCCTTACCAGTAACTGCACCACCAACACCAATAGCAAAATAGTCACCTCGCTTGTTTGTGTTCCAACGTCCGGCGGCCTTTGAGTCAGAGGACAGGGATATGCCGGGGAATATCTCTTGGAAGTCGCTCTGGTTGATCAGGTTTCTCACCTTACGACCAAATCCAACGGCCAGTTCTGCCGTGTGGGCGGTCTGAATAATCTTTTTCTCTGGGTATCTGCCAAGAAACCATGCCGGAAACAAGAATGACGCAAACTCAGACTTGGTATGACGGGGCGGCATGTTGATTATCAGACGCTTTAGATCTCCGCTTGCTACCCTCTCAAACGCATCTGCCATGATTGAGTGGTGACGACCGGCAATAAAGCTGGGCCACATCCGGTTAACAAATTGCAGGAAGTCGCTGCGAGAGGATTCTTTGGCCTTGGCTTCCTCAAGCTCCTCCATGAGAGCGAGGATTTCCCGCTTTTGTTCAGGCGGGAGATTTGATATTTTGCTTGTTATTGCTGCTAGGTTGCTCACCGGTCGCAGGCTCCCCTTTTTTATGACACTTGTAAGTGACTGGCACATGGTGGTTTGTCTGCATGATTGCTACGGACATTTCCGCAATACGGTCCATGCATTCACCTTCTGTTTTGTAAGGCCCACGATTGTCAAATGCCACCATGCAGCTTGACATATTCAGAACTAAACATATTACAACAGAGGCTTCAAACATCACTCATCATTGACACACCTGTTCATCAGAACAGACTTGGCAAGCTCCAGCAGAAATACCATATCAGGCGCCCTGCCATGTGACGTAGCCATAAATAGATTGCCGGTATCAGTCCAGCCAACCACAATGGCTTCGGTCATTGTTACTTCTTCTTGCAGGACCCCAAGCATTTCTTTGGGATCTAGCTCTTCATCCTCGTCAAGTCCGTCTCCACGCGGAAATTCTATTATGTTGCCCATTTTTTTCTCCCTCTCCCAAGAATAATGACGGTGGGGGAGCTAGGGAGGCAGCTCGACCCCACCGGAGGCGCCGGGAGACTTAGCGCCTCACCAGCCATAATACAGTAACAAAACACTTGACGCCAGTTTTTCAAATCAACTAAACTCCTATATGTACCATATAGTACATTATGTATCTTATAAGATATATAAATATATATGGTACATATGTACTAGGAGGAAAAATGCAAACGAAATACAAGAACAGACCCTCTAAGTCCTTTGGCAAAGAAGTGAAAGAGGGCAGAAAAGCGCGAGAGCAAACGGTAAACACGAAACATTTTTGGGGCAAACAAAAATTCGGTGCCGCCAGTGATATCAGGCATATAGATATTGAGGAATATCTTAGGATGAAAAATGAAGCTTGAAGTTGAAGAAATCAAAGAATTAGATGATGGTGGGGCATTAATAACGCTAAAGATAGACGAAGATGCCATGAGGGCGCTGGCATCTGAGGGACTTTTGTCTATTTTACGGCGAGAAATCCGGTCAACTGCCGAATATCATGCCCCTCCTATAGATTTTTAGTGAAATTGTACGAGGTTGTAGGATTCCTAGGCACTATTTCTGCCATAATATAAAACCCTAACCAGAAAAGTACCACGGTACAAATTTACATAGGGGGGGGGTAACTACTGAATGGTTGGCTCTTCCATCATTTCCCACATCAACCACATAGTTTGTATCCTGCTATAGATCTCAATAGCCATTTCTTCCCGCTTAGAATCGCTCAGGAGCGGCCATCGGGCCTTTTCTAGTGGTGTCATACCACAAACGAGGCAAAGGCTGTCATCGGGCATTATATCGCCACTAAACCTGCATCGCTTTTCGCAGGGGTTTGAAAAAAGTTCAGTCATTGGTTGTGTAGAACCTCATGTATGTATCGAGCCTAATGCGGGGTACTATCACGGGGGTAGGGGGCGGGTGGGGTCGTAACCTCGTACAAATTCGCAAGGGCGCACCATCAGCCACCGATCAAAGCAGCCAAGCGCCGTTGCAGATCGGCTTCGATGTCAGCGACACCGCGATCACCCTTGTCGTCCTGCTCAACCCTGTCAGTGAACATGCCGACAGACCGGCCTAGCTGCGTCAGGGCTGCAACCCTAGCGCTGTCAGACTGTGCTTGCATTGCCTCGCGCTTCAACTGATCAGTCACCCAGATTTTCAGCTTGTCTTCGTCAGTGCGCTTTCGTGCGGTGATTTCCTCAGTTATGGCTTTAATCCTTGCTGAGGCCTTGCTGTTC
>JAURLY010000247.1 GCA_030830945.1 Gammaproteobacteria bacterium
CTGGGCACTGAAGATGTTTATTTGCCTTATGCAACATCACTGCGAATGTGTGACCTGGGTTATCAGAGCACTGCGCAGGATGCACTCTATGTTTGTTACAACAGCATCCAAACGTATTTGGAGACACTGCAAAAAGCTATTGTTGAGCAGTACAAGCCCTATGAAGGCATTAACTGCACGGGAAATGCCGATGAACGTCAACAACTGAGTGCCGCGGTACTCCAGATTGAAAATGAGTTTTACAGCACGATAAGACCCAAACAAACTGCGCGCAGCGGTGAGACCCAGCTTAAAGCTCTAAAAGAGCGCGGAGTGGAATACATTGAAGTTCGTTGCGTAGACATAAATCCCTTTGACCCACTCGGCATAGATGAATCGCAAATCCGATTTTTGGAAATGTTTTTGCTTGCCTGTCTATTTGACGAAAGTCCAGAAACCAATAGCAATGAATATATTGAAATACTCGCCAATCAGCGGAAGGTCGTTCGAGAAGGACGAAATCCAGGGCTCATGCTGCAAAAGAGCGGGGAATCTATTAGTTTAAAATGCTGGGCCGGCGAACTAATGGATCAGTTGTCACCTGTCGCAGATATTTTAGATAGTCTCAAGGGTAATGACGCCTATACAAGCGTCTTGAACACAATGAAACAAAGGGTGCAGAACCCTGATCTTTGTCCTTCTGCTAAATTACTGGAGGAAATGCGTGATGCTGATCAATCATTTATCGACTGGTCAATGAACAAGGCCCGGGAACACCGGCAAGTTTATCTACAGAAAAAATTGTCTGTCAGTACGCAAACGTCTTTTGAACGGCTATCCGAAATTTCTTTAGGCAAACAGAAGGAAATTGAAAGCACGGAAAACCAACCCCTGGAAAGCTACATCCAGAATTACTTCGATCAATATCGACAGCTATAGTCGACATAGATCCGTTGAATTACCTTGCTCACTTATATTTGGCCGGAGATAACTCAGCGCTGGTAGTGGGCGGATTTTTAGGGGATTTTGTCAAAGGACCGCTCAAGGGTGAATACCCGGAACAAATAGAAAAAGGCATAGCGCTGCATAGACAAATCGATAGCTGGAGCGACCAGCACCCTGCAGTAAAGCAAATTCGATTCCTGTTACCTGATCAATTTGGGCGCTTTTCAGCCATTATTGCCGATATGCTCTGCGATCATGTCCTGGCCAGCGAATGGGATCACTTTTCGGAAGTTTCACTAAAACAGTTTTGCACCCACAGACTTGACATTTTGGAATCCAACAACCAACACTTCCCCAGCCGAGCCCGCCAGGTTTTACGCCGAATCAAGACAGATAACTGGCTAACCGGATACGCAAACCTGGGCTACAGTCTGGGCGCCCTTGCCGGCATAGGGCAAAGACTTTCACGCGAAAACCCGCTGCATCTCCTGGAGCAACCAGTTTTAGAAAATTACCAACAATTACAAAAACTTTGTCGCCAAGCGTTAAATGATACGGCCACCAATGTGGCAGAATGGCGCATCAAAAATACATTCTAATTTTAAGCAACAATACATCTCACAGGAGCGCAGCATGCCCAATTTACAGAAGCTCAAATACTGTCACATCAATCTGGCTCTATTTGCTTTTGCCGCGTCCATGATGATCATTGCATTTTTCTTTTTTCAAAAGTATTTGGGGCTGCTGCCTTGCCCACTATGCGTAACCCAGCGAATATTCGCCATTGGCTTTGGTGTCATTGCACTCATTGCTGCGCTCCATAACCCGGCTCCGCATAAACAACGAATATACAGCACGTTTATTGCCCTTACTGCTGCGGCTGGCGCTGGCGTTTCCATTCGACAACTTTATCTGCAATCACTTCCTGCAGATCAGGTGCCTGCATGCGGGCCAACACTTCCCTATTTAATGGAATATTTTCCTTTTGGTGATGTGTTGCGTGCCATGTTTCTCGGTGAGGGCAGTTGTGCCGAAATCAAATGGCAACTTTTGGGAGTCAGCATTCCCGGCTGGACGCTGGTGGCATTTGTGCTAGTCATTGCTGTCTGTATCTGGCAAATATTTCGCAAGGCGGAACGATAATTGGCCACCAAATTTTCCGACTATGCACTCCACCCGCATCTATTAAAGACACTGGAGATCCTGGGTTATAAGGAGCCTACCGAAGTTCAACAACAGGTTTTAGCTGAGGCGCTTGGAGGTAAGGACTTACAGGTCAGTGCTGAAACCGGTAGCGGTAAAACACTTGCTTATTTAATCCCCTTATTCCATCGTCTCCTAGAGCCGACCGCTCCTGAGACAGGCAGTCGTGCGCTGATATTGCTGCCCACACGAGAGCTTGCACAACAGATATTCAAGGAATGTGGCCGGCTTGAAAGATTCACCAAAACCAGAAGTGTTCTGGTAACTGGTGGTCAGGAAATGCGCTATCAGGCCTCTCTGCTGAGACGTGACCCCGACATCATAGTAGCCACTCCAGGCAGGCTGATTGAGCATCTGGCGCGCAAAAATGCCAATCTTGGTGACATTGAGCTTCTGATACTGGATGAAGCCGATCGCATGCTTGATATGGGTTTTCGCGTTGATGTAAATGCCATCATTGATCAATGCAATTCCAAGCGTCAAACAATGCTTCTCTCTGCGACACTGAACCACAACGGGGTTTCCGCAGTTGCCAAAGACATTTTGGATGGGCCGCTAGTACTGGATATGGCAGGGGCGCAGACTCCTCATGAAGATATTGAACAAAAGATCATCTTATCTGACGACTTTGGACATAAGTGCAAACAGCTAATCTGGCTTCTGGGTAATCTGGTTTTCGATAAAGCAGTAGTGTTTTGCAATAAAAGAACGAATGTCAGTGAGCTCCATAGTTTTTTGCGGAAAAACGATATTCGTTGCAATGAACTACACGGAGAGATTCCCCAGGACGAACGCAAACATATTATGTCCCAATTCAAACAGGGAAATTTTAACGTGCTGATTGCAACAGATGTCGCAGCACGAGGCCTCGATATCAAAGGCCTGCAGTTGGTCATTAACTTTGATATGGCCCAAAGCGGGGACGAATACGTTCACCGTATTGGCCGAACCGGTCGCGGAGGAGAAAAAGGCACGGCGATCTCGCTGATTGCCGATATCGAATGGAATCTGGCCGCTGGCATACAGCGATATTTACGTCAGGAATTTTCTCAGGACTCCATTAAAGGACTAGAAGGTAAATACAAGGGCCCCAAAAAGCTTAAAAAATCCGGCAAGGCCGCAGGGAAGAAGCAAAAAAAATCCTCTGCGGGCCCAGGCAAAGCTAAATCACAAGGCAAAGTGCGTCATCGTGATAGAAAAAATATTGGCAAACGCAGAAGCTCAAATGAAGCAAATGCTTCAGAAAATATTTCTAATGCACAGAGATCGGGACTGGCTCCACCGACAAGAAAAAAATAAATTACATTTTCCATC
>JAURLY010000248.1 GCA_030830945.1 Gammaproteobacteria bacterium
CACCGTATTGAACAACGTCAATGCCCAGCCTGAGGTTCTGCTGCCCCGCTATATTGCCAAGACTGCGGCACTGGCAGATATCTTTCGGCCATATGGCATCCGGGTTTTCTTGTCCGTCCGCTTTAGTTCTCCCATAGAGATTGGCGGCCTTGATACCGCCGACCCGTTGGATCCAGAGGTTCAACAATGGTGGAAAGACAAAGCCGATGAAATTTATCGCCATATCCCAGATTTTGGCGGATTTCTGGTTAAGGCTAACTCCGAAGGGCAACCCGGCCCACAGGATTACGATCGCACCCATGTCGACGGTGCCAATATGCTCGCAGAAGCACTGGAGCCTCACGACGGAACTGTTATGTGGCGAGCCTTTGTCTACTCCGAACACAATCCGGTAGATCGCGCCAAGCAGGCCTATGATCAATTCAAACCGCTCGACGGGGACTTTGCCGATAATGTTCTGGTTCAGGTGAAGAACGGTGCCATCGACTTCCAGCCCCGCGAACCTTTCCACCCCATGTTTGGCACCATGCCCAATACCCCGTTGATGATGGAATTCCAGATTACCCAGGAATATCTAGGCTTTTCTACCCACCTGGTCTATTTGGGTGCGCTTTATGAAGAAGTCCTAAAGGCCGACACCTATGTTCAGGGTAAGGGCTCTACCGTTGCCCGGGTGATTGATGGTAGCCTCCATGGATATAAGCAAACAGGGATCGCCGGCGTCGCTAATATCGGCGTCGATCGGGACTGGAGTGGCTCGATATTCAATCAGGCTGACTGGTATGCCTTTGGTCGTCTGGCCTGGAATCCGGATCTTGATGCCCGCGATATCGCAGAAGAATGGCTAAAAATGACTTTCTCTACCGATCCTGAATTTGTGCAAACAGCGGCAGATATGATGATGCGTTCGCGCGAAGCCGTTGTTGATTACATGACACCTCTTGGCCTCGCTCACTTGATGGACACAGGACATCACTATGGCCCGGGGCCCTGGGTCAGCGAGCTGGCTCGCCCAGAGTGGAATCCGGTTTACTATCATCGCGCTGACAGTGAAGGCATTGGTTTTGATCGCACCCCGACAGGCAGCAATGCCGTCGAGCAGTATGCCGAACCTCTGGCCCAACATTTTTCTGATCTTGACACCATCGATGACAAGGACTTGCTGTGGTTCCATCACCTACCCTGGGATTACCAGATGAAATCAGGGAAAACGCTTTGGAATGAGCTTGTCAGCCGCTATGACCGGGGCATTGAGGAAGTGGAATCTATGCAAGCTATCTGGGAGAGTCTGAGACCCTATGTGGACCAACAGCGCTTCGAGAGAACAGCTGATTTTTTGGAAGTTCAGCTTGAAGAGGCCAATTGGTGGCGCAATGCCAGCATTACATACTTCCAGAATGTTAATGGGCTGGAACTGCCCGAAGGTATCGAAGCACCTCCTTATTCCTTGGAGCACTATAAATCGCTCAGCTTCCCTTACGCTCCGGGCATTTAATACAGCTTCTACTAACAAAAAAACGGCTGCCAGAAGCAGCCGTTTTTTTATGCAACAAAGCCTAGGCTAAATCAGATTCCTGAATGGGAATACGCCTGATTCGTTTGCCAGTAGCCGCGAATATCGCATTCAGCACGGCCGGCGCTGCCACCGCTATCGTTGGTTCACCGACACCACCCCAGAAACCGCCAGAAGGTACCAGATGTACCTCAACTTCTGGCATATCCACCAGCCGCATCACTTCGTAGGTATTAAAGTTTTGCTGCGCTATTCGGCCATTTTCGACCGTGCACTCGCTGTATAGCAAAGGCGACAAGCCATAAACAAAGGAACCAAAGACTTGTGCCTTCACCTGCTGCGGATTGACCACATAACCCGTATCGGTCGCGGCAACAAGGCGGTGGATTTTTAACTTGCCGTTGGTAACAGAGACTTCAGCCGCCGCCGCCACATAGCTGCCAAACCCCTTAATCTGGGCAACACCACGATGTATGCCCTCAGGGGCCGGTGTATCCCAACCAATGCCTTCAACAACCTTATTCAGCACCGCCAGGTTTTTTGGATGATTTTTCATCAGCTTTCGACGAAATTCCACAGGGTCTTCCCCGGTTTCATGCGCGAGCTCATCAATAAAGCTTTCCATGTACAGGGCATTTTGGTTCAAATTAACACCTCTCCAATAGCCCGGCCGAATATGGGTATTTCTAATCGCATGATCGACCAGCAAATTGGGAAATGTATAACCGATGGCCATATCACCCTCAGCTTCAAGACCCTGGTAGGCCACGGGATCGCCTCGGTCTTCCGTGATGGTCGACGGGTAGGTATAGGAGGTAATAGATTGACCGGAGATACGTACATGCAAGGCCTCTACCTCCCCCTGATCATCCAGTGATGCTCGAAAACGACATTGGGTAACCGGGTGATAGCGGCCATGAAGCATGTCTTCCTCACGGGTCCACATGGTTTTTACTGGCGTGCCAGGAAGTTGTTTAGCGACCAGTGTTGCAATATTGACGTAATCTGTTGCCAGACGACGCCCAAAACTGCCGCCGATACGCATAGTGTGAATTTCACAGGCTTCCTGCGGATGACCGGATGCTTCTGACATGGTCGCCATCGCCACCTCGGGCCTTTGCGTGGGCGCCCACATTTCACATCCTGTGTCTGTCCAAAGTACAGTTGCCGCCAGAGGTTCCATGGGAGCGTGATGCTGAAAGGGGTAGCGATAATCTGCTTCGATAACTCTTGAAGCACTTTTCAGCACTTCCCGCGCATTACCTACCTGATGCCCGACATAAGGGGTATCTGCCGATAAGCCTTCACGCTGCATCTCGGCAATCGACTCACTGGAAACATTCGCATTAGGGCCTTCATCCCACTCAACGGGCAGTGCATCCATGGCTTTTTTGGCGTGCCAGAAGGTATCGGCAACAATGGCAACGGTTTCATGATTAACACGAAACACATGCTTAACACCCGCCATGCCCTCTACCGCGCTTGCATCAAATCCTGCAAGCTCTCCACCATGCACCGGGCAGGTTTTTGAGACGGCTACCAGCATGTTTGGCATGGAAACATCCACGCCATAAACCAGTGAGCCATCCAGTTTGTCGAGGGTATCGAGGCGCTTAACCGGTTTGCCAATAATCTCCCATTTGGAAGGGTCCTTGAGTTCAAGATTTTCCGGGGGCGTCATGCCATCGGCAAGTTCAGCAACCTGGCCATATGTAGTGGTTCGGCCACTTGGCTCATGCGTGATGACCCCTTTGGAAACAGAGCAACTAGAGGCCTCGACTCCCCACTGCTGTGCCGCGGCCTGAATCAGCATGGCTCTTGCCGCCGCTCCACCCCGACGTAGAAATTCGTGGGAGCCCCTGATCGCTGTCGAGCCTCCCGTGGCCTGGGACCCCCAAACATTATTGCGTTCAAGATTTTTACCCGGCTTTACGAGGTCAAAGGAGACCTTATCCCAGTCACACTCAAGCTCTTCAGCCACAAGCTGTGCCAGCCCGGTTAATGATCCCTGCCCCATTTCAATACGAGCAATGCGGATCAGAACTGTTTCATCGGGATTTACCACCACCCAGGCATTCACTTCATCACTTGCCGCTGTCGATTGGGCAAATGCTTTTTTATCCAGAGGGAAAGAGAAGCCAAAAACAAAAGCGCCAGCGGTAGCCCCTGCCCCTTTTAGAAAACCTCGTCGGGAACTGAGCAATTTGTCGTTTTGATCCTTAGTCTGTGCTTTCATCGACATGGCTCCTTAAGATTCGTTTTCATTAATGCGGGCTGCAGCGAGCTTTACGCCTTCCAACACTCGTGGATACGTCCCGCAACGGCAAATATTGCTGATTTGCGTTCGGATCTCATCATCTGAAGGGTTGGGATTTTGCTCAAGGAGCGAGGAAACCGCCATAATCATGCCGGTCTGACAATAGCCACACTGGGCAACATCCAGTTCTGCCCATACTTCCTGCACCGGATGTGTTTCTTCCTGACCCAATCCTTCTATCGTTGTTATTTTTTGATCTTCAGTAACTGCACTAACGGGGTAGACACAGGTTCGTTGGGCAACGCCATCTATGTGCACTGTGCAAGAGCCACATTGGGAAATACCACAGCCGTATTTGGTGCCAGTTAAACCTAAATGCTCTCGGAGAACCCACAGCAACGGGGTATCACCTTCGGCATCCACCTCTACAATGTTTCCATTAACATTGAGTTTCATCATCTCCCCTCCAGGCCAAATCAAATATAGTGTGGCATCTTATTTTTCTAAAAATTAAAGCA
>JAURLY010000249.1 GCA_030830945.1 Gammaproteobacteria bacterium
AAGTTTTTAAACCAGGACGTGCGAAGCCGACAGCAGGGTTTTGGTGTAAGCATCCTTGGGTGATGCCCAAAGTGCTTCCGTCTCGCCCTCTTCCAAAATACGCCCTGCGTTCATCACCAAAACCCGGTCACATACTGCTCTAACGACTGCCAGATCGTGCGAGATAAACAGCATGCTCAAGTCATGCTTCTCCACCAGCTCTAGCAGAAGATCAAGGATTTGTTTTTGGATTGTCACATCCAGTGCAGACACAGGCTCATCGGCGACAATAAATTCAGGCTTGGTAGCAACAGCCCGCCCGATAGCAATTCGCTGCCGTTGCCCTCCGGAAAACTCATGTGGGTATTTCCGAACATAAGATCGCTTCAAGCCCACGTCATCCATTATCTCGAAGACGGCATCAATGATTTCGGTTCGGCTTTTTAAGCCTTGTAGCTTCAATGGTTCAGCCAAGGTGTCGAATATCGTCATGCGCGGATTTAAAGATGAATAAGGATCCTGGAAAATCATTTGCATGTGTTTGCGATACGGCCGCATTTGCTTGGCAGAAAGGCCAGATATTTCCTGTCCGCGGTATTTCACAGAGCCAGATTCAGACTGCACAAGATTCAGGATACTGCGACCCAGGGTCGATTTACCCGAGCCAGACTCGCCTACCAACCCTAGTATTTCGCCCTTTTTAAGGGCAAAGCTGGCCGAATCCACCGCCTTAAAGGGTTGGTGAGTGCTGCGATCATAAAAGCTGGTCGTCAGGCCAGTGACCTCAACCAGGGTTTTTTCTTCCGCCCTGCTCTCGACATTTTTTGCCCCGCTTGGAATTGCCGCAAGCAGCTTTTGGGTATAGGGGTGTTGAGGGGCATTAAACAGCGCTTCTGTTGTTCCCCTTTCAACAATCTGACCGGATTCCATCACGACTACCTGATCAGCGAGTGAACGGACCACGGCCAGATCGTGACTGATAAAAATCACGCCAATGTTGCGGCGTTTTTGCAGATTCACCACCAATTCAAGAATTTGCTTTTGTATGGTGACATCCAGTGCTGTCGTCGGCTCATCGGCAATTAATAATTTGGGCTCAGAAATCAAGGCCATGGCAATCATGGCGCGTTGTCGCATACCACCTGAAAACTCGTGTGGCCAGGCATCAAAATTGGATGCCGGGTTGCGAATACCAACCTCTTGCAGCAACTCAATAACCCGCTCTTTGGCCTTTTCCTTTGTATAACAACGCTTGTAAACCAACGGCTCTATAAGCTGCTTGCCAATCGTCATATATGGGTTCAGGCAAGTCATGGGATCCTGGAACACCATGCAGATCTTATCTCCCCGAACAGCGCGCAGCTTGTCCGTAGATGCCTTTAAGAGATCGTCATTCTCGAACATTGCTGTGCCGGATTCGATTTTTCCCGGAGGCATGGGAATAAGACCCAGAAGTGAGTAGCAGGCAACCGATTTACCCGAACCTGATTCGCCGACAATGGCCAGGGTCTCGCCCTGATCTACGGAAAAACTGACATTTTCCACCGCCTTGATGACTCCATCGCGGGTATGAAAATAAACAGAGAGATCGTTAACGTCTAGCAAGCTCATAGGGTTTCTCGGCTCTAATCCTTGGAGGACCTGACGTCCAGTGCGTCACGTAACCCGTCTCCCAAAAAGTTCAGGGCGAACAGTGTCATCGACAACAACAGCCCGGGGAATATCAATAACCAAGGATATTCCTCCATTGTCTCCACACCGTAGCTAATCAACACCCCCCAGGAAGACTGTGGCGGCTGAATCCCCAGTCCCAAAAAGCTCAGGAATGCCTCAAACAACATGACACTTGGAATAGTCAGGGTGGTATATACAATGACCGGGCCCAGGGAGTTGGGAATCAGGTGTTTGCGGATAATCGTCCAGTTTGAAAGCCCCATGGCAATCGCGGCCTCTACAAACTCCTGCTGACGCAATGTCTGGACTTGCCCCCTGACGATTCGCGCCATGGTTAACCATTCGACCGCACCAATTGCCAGGAATAGGAGTATTAGGTTGCGGCCAAAAACCACCATCAACAGAACCACAAAAATCATAAACGGTAACGCGTAGACAATATCAACAAAGCGCATCATGACCGCATCAACTCGTCCACCAACATAGCCGGCAATCGCGCCGTAGGTCACACCAATAATCAGAGATACCGCCGTAGCCACAAGGCCCACCGCCAGAGAGACTCGTCCACCATACAAAATTCGGCTAAGCAGATCCCGACCAAAGGTATCTGTACCTAACCAATGCTGCAGGGAAGGCCCACTAGCGCCCAAAGCTATATTTTGCTCTTCGTAGCCATAGGGACTGAGCAAGGGAGCAAACAGGCATAAAAGTGCCAGCACAATCAGAAAAACCAATCCTGTAATTGCTAAGTGGTTCTTTTTTAACCGCACCCAGGCATCAGTCCAAAGAGAGGTGCCTTTCTCGTATTTTTCCAGAGTTAAGGACTGGCTCATTTGCGACGCCCTCCCCTAGCCTCTGCACGTAATCTTGGATTCATCCAGGCCGCGACAATATCTGAAAGGAGGTTAAACAGGATAATCAGAACGGATAAAAAGAGCGTACATCCCATAATGAGGGTGTAGTCCCGATTGAAAGCGGCCTGCACATAAAATCGACCCAGGCCGTGAATCTGGAAAACGGTTTCAATCACAAAAGAACCTGAGAGGATGCCGGCAAAGGCTGGACCCAGAAAGGCCACAACAGGGATAAAACCTGCTCTCAATCCGTGTTTAACAACAACGATGTGCTCAGGAAGCCCTTTCGCTCTTGCGGTACGAATGTAGTCTTGTGTCATCACATCCAGCATGCCGCCTCGGCTGAGACGGGCTATATAAGCCGCGTAAGCGGTACCCAGTGTCAGACTGGGAAGTAACTTGTCTCCCGAAAGCTGCCCCCACCCGGATACAGGCAGCCATTCGAGCTTCACTCCAAAAATCAACAATAGCAATGGACCCAAAAGAAAAGCAGGCATACATATTCCAATCATGGCTGCTGACATGGGAAGGTAATCTTGAAGTGTATTGGGTCTGAGCGCAGCGGTAACACCAGCGACACCGCCAATCATAATTGCCACAAGAATCGCGTAAATCCCCAATTCGGCGGTAACCGGAAAACCGGCTGCAATGATTTCATTGACGGACCTTCCGGGGTACTTAAATGAAGGTCCCAGATCACCTCGTAAAAGGTCACCCAAATATGAAAAATATTGTCTGTGCAGCGGCTGATCCAATTGATACTGGGCTTCCAATGCAGCTCTCACCTCTGGTACAACGGCTTTTTCATCATCAAATGGCCCACCGGGAGCCGCCCTGACCAGAAAAAAAGTGATAGTAACTACCGCGAAAAGAACCGGTATCGCCTGCAAAAGACGTCCAGCAATAAACCTGAGCACTTACTGGTCCTCCAGATAGACGTAGCGATAATTTATAAGCTTCCTGATATTTGGATAAACCCCTTTTACTGACGGGGCCATCAGGTATTTCGATTCATAGGTGTAAAGGGGAATGATTGGCATCCGCTGCATCAAATACTCTTCCGCTTCATAAAAACGCTCAAGTCTCTCTCTTTCAGTAGGTGCGGAAGGCACATATTCGTAAATCATTCTGTCAAACACTGGGTCGGCAAAGCCAGTGTTATTGTTGCCATTGGCCGATGTAGAGAGATCCAAAAAAGTTAACGGATCTACGTAATCCCCAATCCAGCCTGCTCTGGCAATATCAAAGTCCAGATTATCCATGGTGTCCAGAAATACTTTCCATTCCTGATTGGCCAGGGTTACATCCAGATTCAGTTCCCTTTTCCACATTTGTTGAATTGCCACGGCAATGCGCCGATGACCTTCTGAAGTGTTATACATCAGTTCAAACTCCCTGAAACCCTCTCCGTCAGGGTAGCCCGCTTCGGCAAGCAACTGTCGGGCTATTTCAGGATCGTAATCAAATGTCTCAATAAAATCCACGTAATTATCCACGTTTTCTTCC
>JAURLY010000250.1 GCA_030830945.1 Gammaproteobacteria bacterium
CGTTCTTGCGACTCACGCGGATCGTGAAAAGCTCTTTAAGCAGGCCGGAAAGACTATCGTTGATATCGTCAAACGATATTACGAGCACGATGACGATTCCGTACTTCCACGTAACATTGGCAACCGAAAAGCCTTTGAAAATGCCATGTCGCTTGACATCGCCATGGGTGGCTCGACAAATACAATTCTTCATTTATTAGCCATTGCCCAAGAGGCAGAACTCGATTTCACCATGACAGATATGGACGTGCTTTCGCGAAAAGTGCCCCAATTATGCAAAGTGGCACCCAATACACCCAAATATCATATGGAAGATGTTCATAGGGCGGGTGGAGTAATGGGTATTTTGGGGGAGCTAGCGCGTGGCGGTCTACTCCATACAGATATCCCCACTGTACACAGCGCCACACTGGCAGATGCCCTGTCGCTCTGGGATATTATGGAAACATCAGACGAATCGGTTAAAGAATTTTTCAAGGCCGGCCCTGCCGGTATACCGACCCAAGTGGCCTTCAGCCAGGATACACGCTGGAATAGCTTGGATGCAGACCGTGAAAATGGCTGTATACGATCAGTGGAACACGCCTATAGCAAGGATGGTGGCCTGGCCATACTCAGTGGCAATATTGCCGAAAATGGCTGTGTTGTTAAAACGGCCGGTGTTGATGAAAGCATCCTCGTTTTTGAAGGCCCCGCCGTTGTTACCGAATCTCAGGACGAAGCTGTAAAAGCTATTTTGGACGGCAAAGTGAAAGAAGGCGATGTTGTCATCGTTCGCTATGAAGGTCCGCGAGGCGGCCCTGGTATGCAGGAAATGCTTTATCCAACCAGCTACCTTAAATCCAAAGGTCTTGGAAAATCCTGCGCCCTTCTCACTGATGGCCGTTTTTCTGGTGGCACCTCAGGCCTTTCAATTGGACATGTTTCACCCGAAGCGGCAGCCGGTGGTGCGATAGGGTTGGTCATGAATGGCGATAAAGTTCGAATTGATATTCCCAATCGCCGTATAGATGTGATGATTGCTGACGAAGAGCTAGAGAAGCGCCGTAAAGCAATGAACGAGAAGCATGACGGTGGTGACTGGGCTCCCGCAGAAGCCAGACCACGGGCAGTATCTACAGCACTAAAAGCCTATGCCAAAATGGCAACAAGTGCTGATAAGGGCGCAGTGAGGGATTTATCCCGTTTAGACTAGTGGCTTTGAGCTTCTAGTTTCTCTCCTGACATAAAAAAACCGGCTATTAAGCCGGTTTTTTTATGCTTGTATGGCGTTGAAAGCTAACGCGCAGCCAGTATGGCATCCAGGTCAATTCCTGAATCCCTTAGCTGTTGATCACGTTTCTTCTCAGCTTCTACGTAGCGAATCCATTCTACGGCCGAATCGTATGCCTCCGCATTCCGATCAACCTGACGGAAAGTACGAATTGCATCGTCATATCGTTTCAAGTTGAACTCAGCGTTACCCTTGGTCAGGTATACGAGATCCATGCGATCAGCGCCGCGTTCTGCTGCTTCGGTGGCTGTTCGCCGCGCGTCCTCATATCGCTCCAAATCCACATAAATGCCAGCTAGACGGGCGAAGCTTTCTCCATCAGATGACTTTTCCGCTGCTCTTTCCATCCAAGGAAGTGCTTTTTGTAACTCAGCGGACTGATAGAGGGCAGAACCGATTAGCTGAAGATTTTTTTCACTATCTTCAACTTCTTCTTCTTCCATAGCAGCAATCATGATATCAGCTGCCTTATAAGGCGCCTGAGCTGATATGAACATATAAGCCATACCAACGTATTGCCCTTCAGAAGTGAATCCGTCTTGTATATAAGCTAAGTGATAAGCTGCCATTTGCTCAACTTCTTCTTCGAGTTCAGCATACATACCGCCGAGTTCACGCCAATATCTGACATTAGGGTAGTGAACGATTAGCTTGTTTAGAACATCAACACATTTACGGAAATTGCGCTGCTCGTAACTGATAGCTTTCTGAATTCCATACCAGTTTTCCTGGGCTATATCTCCACTGGATTCGCGCATTTCAATGGCAATCTCGATATTTTCCAATGAACTGTCCAAATCACCCATGTTGTAATTGATGTTAGCCATAAGTGCATAATCTGATGCGCCTATTATTTGCTGCAATGACATCCACTCGGTGAAATATCTTAGCGCCAAATCCCATTGCTCATCCATCATGTGCAATTGGGCAACAGTCTTCAGGGTACGTATAACCAAGGGAGCATTTGCCTCGGGCTCATTGACTACCCTTGTGTAGTACTCCTTGGTTCTTGCTTGGTCTTCCAAAAGGTAATAGGTATAACCAAACAGATTCCAGAGCTCAGCTTTTTCATGTCCAGGTAAATTGTCCGTTCGAATATCTTGCAAAACTTGCAAGGCACACTGAGGATTCGGCTCTGGAACAGGGCCATCCTTTTGTTCAGGCTCAGGCGCCAAACAAAATCTGGCCGGCTCTAGACGCTTGGCCAAAGATTGACTCATGGCCTTAACTTTGGTGGTCTCCACATTTTCAAATCGTCTTTCTTCTTTTTCTTCCTGAGCTTGAACCAAATCGGCTCCCATGCCCAAAAAACAAAAGACAAGCAGAAAGCGCTGAACTAGTTCTTTCATATCTACTTTCATAGTTCTTTCTCGCACTATTTACTCGGCAAGTTCGAAAGTGAATTTGTAGAAATGGTCCACTTCTACAGCCCTGCCATCGATTATTCGAGGCTTGTACTTCAGTCTCTCGGCTGCCCTTACCGCTGAACGATCAAAGATTGAGTCAGTTGACTCAACGACCACAACATCTCGAGTCAGACCTTGCGTAGTAATTGTAAATGTCACGACAACGTAGCCTTCGATTCCTCGCTGCAATGCTCGTCGCGGGTAGTCAGGTTGTATCGCAACCAGTGGAATAATGTCACCGTCCGAAAATCCTCCGCCAAGAGAAATATCAACGTTGGCTGCCACTCGAGTAGCAGACAAATCCAGCGTTTCTACGCTTGCATCAACTTCAATATCCTGTTTAGGAATATCGGGTGGTTGTTCCTCAGGCTCATCAATCTCTTCGATCTTGCGCTCTTTGAACTGATCTTCAATCTCGCGATCTTCTTGCCAAATATCAGCTATTTGAGGACGACCATCAGTATCAGGCTCTGACAAATCTGACTTAATCAAAAACTGCATCAAAAAGAGCAGGCTAAAAACTACAACGATGGCTAAGATCGCTGATGGAGCGAGAAGCAAAAACCCACTTTGACGTGGTTTTACCTTGTTCATCATCGTTCCTCCGCAGCTATGGTAATGCGCTCAACGCCAACGTCTTTCGCTGCGTCTGCAACTTGCGCAATTTGTAAAATACGCGCTTCTTCATCTGCCTGAATTACCATCTCTCCATTTGGATTTTCAGAGTACATTACTGCTATACGCGTTCTGAGGAAACGAGGATCAACCAATTCACGGTTAATCCATATCTGACTATCGTTATCGATTGCAATCAGCATCGCGGGCTTGCTTTCTGTGGCATTAAGCGCACCCGGACGAAGAACATCTGCCCCAGGCAATTTAATGAAAGTGGCAGTCACGATGAAGAAAATCAACATAATAAACACCACATCCAGCATGGGCGTGAGGTCGATCTGTTGTTCGTCGGCTTTTTTTCTATTCCTACTCATGGTTCGCTACCTCAGTGATCCATGGTGAGGTGATCTTCAAGAAATGCAGTTTCGTTATTCGCTTTACGGCTAACGAAATTGTCTCCAAATACACCAGCTATTGCTACCACCATTCCCGACAATGTGGGGACAGTAGCAGTGAAAACACCGGTGGCCATTTGGCGTGCGTCACCGCCGCCAGTAATGGCCATCACCTCAAACACATTGATCATACCAGTAACCGTTCCCAAAAGCCCAAAGAGGGGCGCCAGGGCAACAGTGGTCTTAATCATTGAAAGATAAGTGTTCACACGCTCAGTGACTTCAGAAATCAGCTTTTCTCGAACCTTGTGTGCATGCCAGGAAACCCTTTCAGAACGAGCTTCCCATTCATCTATAGCGGCAGCTACATCTTTGTTCAATCCACCACCGTAGTAGTAGAAGAGCCTATCCAGGACCAGAGTCCACATGAGGAAGGCTAGGCCCGCAATCAAGTAGATTACGAACCCTCCCAATTCAATGTATGCCTGAACCGCTTCTATTGCGTCGGTAAACATACTGATTAACCCTCGGCTTTCTCCGCAACAATGCCTGCTGCTTGTTCATCAAGAATATGAATGATTCGCATCGCTTGGCTGTTAACAAGCGTGTGCAGCAGAATAGTAGGAATAGCTACGATCAAGCCCCAAACGGTAGTGATCAGGGCCTGGGAGATACCACCAGCCATACCACCAACGTCACCAGCACCATAAAGTGCGATGCCCTGGAAGGTCAGAATCATACCGGTAACAGTACCCAACAGACCAAGGAGCGGGCCTACAGCTGCAATAATCTTGAGCGCGTTAAGCCAAGCTTCAATGCCTGGACGCTCTCTAAGAATTGCTTCGTTGAGTTTCAGCTCAAGCGTTTCCGTATCCACGTTAGGCGCGGTTTCATGTACAGCCAAGATACGACCCAGAGGGTTGTTTGTATTGGCTGTACCAGACTTAAGTTGTGAACGGATTTTGCCGCTTACTATAGTCAACTGAATGAACTTGAAGATAGCAATCAGGATAGCAACGGAGAGAAGCCCCATGAGGACGTAGCCCACGAGACCACCTTGAGTGCTTAGGCGCTCGCCCCAGCTAGGCATGCCAACAAGCGCGCCGAGGAAGCTACCGCCAGAAGGACCAGTTGGGTCTATACCAAAATTGTTAATTGCTTCCGGTGAATTCTGCAAATCATCAGCATCAGCCTGGAATGCCCTTGGCTGACTGGGCAATACCGAAATTCGACCCGTGGTTGGATCGTAAGTAAGGTACTCACCATTGGATACAAGGTTGTAGTTACCTACTCGAACTACTTCACGCGCAGGATCTTCGCCAACAGCTGCAGTGAACTCTACTACTTTACCGCCTTCGATAATTTGGTCGAGTGTTTCACTCCATACGCGATTAATGTTCTCAATCGATGGCAGCTCGGTTTGGCTAGCCATTTGAGCAACCATTGCTTCCATGAACTCCGTTCGACCGGGGTACTGTGCAGAAACGATTGAGGTATCAATACCTTCGCGAACATCCCCAATGAAACCGGTCAAATGACCAAATAACTCACGCAAAGTACCCAGACGTTCAGTCAGCTGTTGCTGTTTGTCCGCAATGACAAGTTCGTTTTCATCATAAACACTTTTAAGTTCCAAAGAACGAGCTTCTTCACGGTTTCTTTCAGCATTAGCCGCATTAAGCATGCTTTGCTGTTGCTGTTGCTGTCTTTGGAAGGCAGCAATGCGTTCACGTGATTCTTGAGTGTCGGAAATGGTTTCTTCACGAACCATCTGAGACAGCTCTTCAAGACTTGCCGCTTCCTGTGCAAATACAGGAGAAACAAAAGCTATTGAACTCAGGGCGATCAGGCCGCTTACGAATAACTTCTTCATCGGGTGGCCTCCTGTGGAGCAGATACGGGAATACTCATGATATTAATCGGAGATTGTTTACGAGCAATTTTCAGACCTTCGGCAATATCAGCATTCCAGTCATCATCCAGCGCCTGCCAGCCACCATTCTGCCAAACGGCAGATTGGGAAAGATCCTTGGTTTGATACATCAGTGCGACTCGACCAATGCGAAGAATATTTACATCCTGCTCAACACCATCTACAGAAACTGTTTCTGTGTAAGCTTCAATAGCGTTACCGTACTCAAGCTCAATGCTGTAAGCCTCTAATACCTGACGAAACTTCTCAGCAGTAGAAAGGTTGGAGCGGCCTAGGTTATTACGCAGCTTGAAAACTCGTTCATGACGCTCTTCCGTATGGAAAGGCATATCAAGGTCTACGAACTGCCCCAGTGCATCAATCATACCGACCATCAGTGGGGCGATGTCACGCTCCATAGTTGCCGCGTTAGCAATAGATTGATCAAGATTAGCCAAGGTACGCTCCTGATCAGCAATCTGAAGCTCCTGCTGGGCGTTATACACCTTCAGGCCTTCAATTTGCTTGGTAACAACCTTGTATTGCTGGACCATGTTGTTTGTTTGTTCGGCAATGCCATTAATGCGTTCTTGTGCAGCTCTCAGTTCAGCCGTGTTATCCACACTCTGCTGCATTACCGAATCGACTGTTTGGGAATGCGCCATAAAACTAAATGCCATTAAGCCGGAGGCGAGTACACCCGCGGCGAGACATTTCATTCGCTGGTTTTTCATGATTTCCTCTATTTCAGGACAATAAAATCTAAAAAAATGGAGTGCAAAGGGCACCCCCCCTATTTATATTTGAGGGCAAATAACCGAGCAAACTTTGGCCTAAAACCATCGCTTGCCTGTCTTTTTTAAGTATTGGAATATGTGCTATTCGCCAGCTGGCGCCGATACTAGCACTATTTATTAGGATTTCTCCACCACTTGAAAGAAAAAGTTGGTGTCATTCCAACAATTTTTTTGCTCAGAGACTATTTGCCAGCCAATATCTAAATCTGGGAAGTACGCGTCTCCCTCTGGGCGCAGGTCTACATAGGTGCGATATACCCTGGAAACAAGGGGCAACATTTGGCGATAAACATTCTCTCCACCTATTACCATTATTTCATCAACTTCTAACTTTTCTGCCAGGTTATTGCCTATTTGAATTGCCTCATCAATTGACCTAGCGAGGTGAACTCCCTCTGCAGCAAAATCCTGATTTCGACTGATCACAATATGAGGCCTTCCGGGCAAAATCCTTCCCAATGATTCAAAAGTTTTTCTGCCCATAATGATGGGCTTACCCATGGTGTTTTCCTTAAACCACTTTAAGTCATCAGGAATGTGCCAAGGCAATTTATTATCTCGCCCAATTACACCATTCGCTGCCACCGCAACTATAAATGCCAAGCTAGCCATTAAATTGCCACAGGTGCCGGTATATGCGGATGTGCTTGATAGCCCACAAGTTCAAAATCCTCAAAAATGAAATCAAAAAGGTCCTCCACCTTGGGGTTTATCTTCATTTGGGGTAATGGGTAGGGCTCACGGGAAAGCTGCTCTTCTACTTGCTCCAAATGATTAAGATAAAGATGTGCATCACCAAACGTGTGTATAAAATCACCGGGACGCAGATTAGTTACCTGGGCGATCATCATGGTAAGCAGGCTATAGGAAGCAATGTTGAAAGGAACGCCCAAAAAGACGTCCGCACTTCGCTGGTAAAGCTGACAGGAAAGCTTGCCATCAAGTACATAGAACTGAAAAAGGCAGTGGCAAGGAGGCAGGGCTTGTCTGCCTTGCTTAGCATTTTCACTGGGCGAAAAACGGGTATCGGGCAACACGGTTGGATTCCAGGCACTAACAAGCAATCTTCGTGAGTCAGGATTCGTCTTAATTTGCTCGACCAACTCGCTTATCTGATCAACCACTTTGCCGTCCGGACCTTCCCAAGATCGCCACTGCTTTCCATATACCGGGCCGAGATCACCATCCTCTGTCGCCCATCCGTCCCAAATACTTACCCCGTTATCTTTAAGATAGGCAATATTGGTATCGCCTTTTAAAAACCAGAGCAGCTCGTGAATAATGGATCGAAGGTGACATTTTTTCGTCGTCACCAACGGAAATCCCTGCGCAAGATCAAATCGCATCTGGTATCCGAATACACTTACTGTTCCAGTGCCTGTCCGGTCTTCCTTGCGAACACCCTGATCACGGATGTGACGCATCAAATCAAGATA
>JAURLY010000251.1 GCA_030830945.1 Gammaproteobacteria bacterium
CGACTGCATCTTTACTTTCAACGGTACTACGTCAGGTGTCCGTGTTCCCAATCTAGACTGGATTAATGATGATCGTGAAGGCCTAACCTTTTGTGATGCGACCTCGGCCGTGTTTGCTATGGAAATCGATTGGAGCAAAGTGGATGTCCTTACCTTCAGTTGGCAAAAAGTTTTGGGGGGAGAGGGTGCTCACGGCATGTTGGTGCTAGGACCAAGAGCGGTAGAACGCCTTGAAAGCTTTAAGGCTGACCGTCCGTTACCCAAAATATTCCGCATGATGAAAGGTGATGTGATCAATGAGGGGATCTTCAAAGGATCAACCATTAATACACCTTCCATGTTGGCTGTGGAGGATTATCTCGACGCATTGCGTTGGGTTGAATCCATTGGCGGTTTGAATGCAGCCATTGCCAAGGCCAACGCAAACCTGGCTATTCTGGAAGAGTTCGTTGCGGAGCGGGGCTGGATTGATTTTCTTGCAGAAACTCCAGAAACTCGATCTAACACCAGCGTTTGCCTGAAGCTGGACCTGCCAGAAGAAGCGGTTAAAAAGATTGTTGCGCTGCTTGATGAGCAGGAAGTTGCCTATGATATAGGCGGCTATCGCGATGCACCTTCCGGGTTGAGAATATGGTGTGGTGCAACTGTAGAGGCATCCGATCTTGAATTACTTATGCCCTGGCTCGACTGGGCATATGGGCAGGTCAAATAAATTACACGGGAATATTCATGTATAAGGTAAAAACTTTTAACGCAATATCAGAGAAGGGGCTTTCCCGCTTTGATGCAGACAAATACGTAGTCAGTCCTGAGCAGGACTCCCCTGATGCGTACATCCTGCGTAGTCATAAATTGCATGATGAAGTCATTCCCGGGTCGGTATTGGCGATTGCCAGGGCGGGCGCTGGCGTAAATAACGTGCCAGTAGATCGCTGCAGTGAGCAGGGTATCGTTGTCTTCAATACGCCTGGGGCAAATGCCAACGCAGTTAAAGAGTTGGTTATCACCGGAATGCTGATGGCGTGCCGTGATATATCCGGCGGCGTGGCTTTTTGTCGCGGTCTGACCGATATGACAGATGATGCCGAAATGGCCAAATTGCTCGAAAGCAGCAAAAAGAACTTTGCCGGTTCAGAGCTTCAGGGCAAGACATTGGGTGTTATTGGTTTGGGTGCTATTGGTGCAATGGTTGCCAATGTGGCTCTTGAGCTTGCCATGAATGTGGTGGGCTACGACCCAGCCATTTCCGTTGAGGCTGCCTGGCGACTTTCGAGTTTGGTTGAAAAAATGGACAGCCTAGAAGCGCTTATGGGACGTGCTGATTTCATCACACTGCATGTGCCGGCTATTGAAGCAACTCATCACTTGATTAACGAACAGCGTTTATCCCTGTGTAAAGAAGGGACTGTATTACTAAATTTTGCTCGTGAATCGATTGTGGATAATGCCGCGGTACTCAAGGCGTTGGATGCAGGAAAGCTCCGCAAGTATGTAACAGATTTCCCGACGGCTGAGTTGGTGGCTCGCGACGATGTGGTTCCTATGCCTCATCTGGGGGCGAGCACTGCAGAAGCAGAAGAAAACTGTGCGCTCATGGCGGTAGATCAGCTGAAAGATTATCTTGAAAATGGCAATATCAAGAATTCAGTAAACTATCCAACAGCGCATATGCCGCGAATGGGGCAGTCCAGAATCACATTTTCAAATCAAAATGTGCCCAAGGTCCTTGGTAACGTTCTTTCGATCCTTGCTGACGGCAATATTAATGTTGCTGATATGCTCAATCGTAGTCGCGGGGACCTTGCCTACAACATTATTGATTTAGAGACAGAGGTTTCTGAAGATCTGCAAGCCAAAATATCTACAGTAGAAGGTGTGGTTAAAGTCCGGGTTATATAAGGGCCGGTCGTGGATTATTTTAAAGGCGCCATCTGGCGCCTTTTCTTTGCATAAATGCTTTATGCACCAATGGCTTTATGGTATAAAGCGCGCCGCTGGAACCCCTTGAGGATTCCAGTCAACTTAAACTAAACAACACACAGGTATTCACAACCCTTTTCCGGGTGCTTTCAAGGCTCGTCCTGAAAGTAAGAAAAGAGGGAATATCTGGAGGCTTAACCCTAACAATTGGAGTTATTATGACCACTGTCAACATGCGTGACATGTTGCAGGCTGGTGTGCATTTCGGCCATCAGACCCGCTTCTGGAACCCAAAAATGGATCAATACATTTTTGGAGCCCGCAATAAAATTCATATCATTAACCTGGAACAAACCGTTCCTGCGTTTAACGAAGCGCTCGCTTTCCTTCAACAACTGGCTTCTAACAACAACAAAATATTGTTTGTTGGTACGAAACGTGCGGCCAGCAAAATTGTAAAAGAACAAGCTGAAAGAGCGAACATGCCCTTTGTTAGCCATCGCTGGCTTGGCGGCATGCTTACTAATTACAAGACCATTCGTGCATCGATTAAAAAATATCGTGATCTTGAACAGCAAAAAAATGACGGTACATTTACCAAGCTGACAAAAAAAGAAGCACTGATGCGTCAGCGCGAAATGGACAAGCTGGAATTATCTATCGGTGGTATTAAGGACATGGGCGGTTTGCCTGATGCTTTGTTTGTCATTGATGTTGACCATGAGCGTATCGCGATACTGGAAGCCAACAAACTGGGTATTCCTGTTATCGGTGTGGTCGATAGCAACAGCGATCCTGACGGAATCGACTATGTAATCCCAGGTAATGATGATGCCATCAGGGCGATCAAACTTTACGTAGTTGCAGCGGCAGATGCCATCCTTGCCGGCAAGGCAGCAAACAACAACTTCAGCTCGCGCGATGAGTTTGTTGAAGTTGATGAAGCTGATGAAGCTGATGAAG
>JAURLY010000025.1 GCA_030830945.1 Gammaproteobacteria bacterium
CAAGGAAGAAAAATAAATAAGCTAATAAGCGTGAAATACATCAAACGTGTCATGTGAATACCCATATCGACAAATAGAGATCTTATTTTTTAGAAGTAAAAGACGGAAACCGAGCAATGCAAACCCGGTGGCAAACCTTCCCAAAATACTCGGTTTCGACGCTCAAGGAAACCGCTCAATGGTAAACGGTACGGGCTTAATCCAATGCGGAGGTCAAACTAACCGTGCATCTGTGCCCAAATGTGTAAAATACCCATGCGATTATCAGCGAGGAACTTCGCAATGTTGAGGACACTAATTAATACTGCATTTTCAGCGGGTCTATTCACCGCAATTTCTTTCACCGCACTTTCGGTAAACGCTGATAGTCACGGTCATAATCACGGCCATAGTCACGACCGTTTGAGCAATATCATCGACGCACGCAGCGACGAAGCCAGCGCTCGAGATCAGTACCGTCACCCGGAAGAAACGCTTCGCCTTTTCGGCATCGAGGAAGGAATGACCGTAATCGATTCCCTGCCTGGAAGTTGGTACGGCGACATCTTGGTTCCATTGATTGGGCCCACAGGTAAGTACATCGGTGTTCGCTACGGAGAATGGTTTTTTAAGGCTAGATTTGGCGATGATTATAAATCGCAGTGGGAGGGTGCACAGTCATTCCTGACCGAATGGCCCGAGAGCGCTAGGGATTACGGCGACATCAACAATCCCCCGGAGACTGAAGCCTATTTCTTTCCTGGGCTTCCTCAAAGCCTGAACGGCACAGTTGATGCCTGGCTCTTGATTCGATCACTCCACCACACCAATCGTTTCGATCCACAGTATCTTGACCAGACTGCTGCTGACGCGTTTCGCGTTCTGAAGTCAGGCGGCATCGTCGGCATCGTGCAACACCGCGCTCCTGAAAATGCTGACGAGGATTGGGCCAACGGCAACAATGGTTACCTCAAGCAAAGCCGTGTTATCGATGCGTTCAAGAACGCGGGATTCATTCTTGAGAATGCTTCCGAGATTAACGCCAATCGCAAAGATCAGCCTGAAGTCGGCGATATGGTCTGGCGTCTGCCGCCATCGACCACTGACAATCCGGCGACAATGGCTATCGGTGAGTCAGACCGTATGACCCTGAAGTTCAGCAAGCCATGACCTAAAATGCCGACACTTGCCAAGTTCATAGAAGATCGCCGCGCGCGGGTTGAATTCGAGGCGATCAAACTCGACAAGCCGATCGCACTCACTGATGTGCCGACGCCCGCACTGGTGATTGATCTCGATATTTTCGAAACCAATCTCGACCGGATGCAGTCGTTTTTGTCGGAAAAGGGTCTTGGTCTTCGCTGCCACACGAAGATGCACAAGTGTCCGACTATTGCTCACCAACAGATTGCCAGAGGGGCGATCGGTGTTTGTACTGCGAAAGTCAGTGAGGCTGAAATCATGCAGGCAGCTGGCGTCCAAGACATCCTCATCACGTCTCCACTTTCTACAGAGGACAAGATTGAACGTTTAGTCAGCTTGGCCGTCACTAACGATAGTCTGAAAATCGTCGTCGATTCCATCAAAACCGCGACAGCACTTAACTCGGCAGCAGCTGCCGCCGGATGTACCGTTGGTATTTTGATAGATCTTGATCCTGGTATGGGACGGACGGGAATTAAACCTCTCGATGCGGCTCTCAAACTTGGACGCCACATTCGTGACTACTGTGACGCACTCCAGTTTAAAGGGCTGCAGATGTATGCCGGGGACTGCATGCACATTAACAATTACGAAGAGCGAAGAACGACGTATGCCAACATTATGGAAAAGGGGCGTCAAACCCGTGAAATGTTTGAGGCCGATGGCATCCCTGTACCGGTTTTTTCGGGCGGCGGAACTGGTACATACGATATTGAATCGGAACTTGGAATACTTACCGAGGTGCAGGCAGGCTCTTATGCTTTCATGGACATAGAGTATCGAGACATCGCCAGTCGCACGGGGCCAATCTTTGAAGATTTTCAACCTTCGCTTTTCGTGCTGGTTTCAGTCATAAGTCAGCCTCAAGCTCAAAAAATAACTGTCGATGCAGGCATTAAATGTCTCGCATCGGACAAAAGCGTGCCCCAGTTTCGAGAGATTGAGGGTGTGGTCTACAACTGGGCAGGCGATGAGCATGGCATCGTTCAGCTCAATAAACCGTCTCGAGAAATTTTATTGGGTGATAAGCTCGAAATAATCACTCCGCACTGCGATCCAACAGTAAATCTTCACGATTTCTTCTATACCTATCGCAATGGCGTTCTCCAAGAAATCTGGCCAATATCTGCGCGGGGCTGCTCCCAGTAGTCTTAATGAGCAATTACTAAAAATTTGGAGTATCTTCATGATTAAGCAAATTGTGTTAGCAACAGCTTTGACAGCCTTCTCCATTTCTATGGCCTTCGCTCAGGACCTGCGGATGACGGTATGGACCGGCAGCGATGCTCATCTGGGGATGCTGAATGACATCGCCGAAGAGTTCGAGTCGACTCATCCAGGTGTCACTGTCAATTTCGAGACGATTCCGTTCAGCGACTACGTGAGGGGACTGACCCTTCAGCTGGCTGGCGGTAATCCTCCCGATCTGGGATGGCTTTTGGAAAGCTCAGCGCCTATCTTCGTTGATGCAGGTGTTCTACTTGATGTCAGTGATAAGTTAAGAAATGATGCTGCATACAATTTTTCGGACCTGTCACAGTCGGCTATGACGCTTTGGCAGTCGAGTGATGCCATCTACGGTATCCCTTTCTCAACTTCGCCTTATCTAACCTATTACAACGCTTCTATGTTCAGTTCGGCCGGAATTGCAACACCCAATCAAATGGTTAAGGAGGGTTCTTGGACCTGGGAAGCACTTCGAATAGCTGCCAAAAAGCTATCCGATCCAGCCAACGGCGTATACGGCTTCCAGAGCCCAGACGGCTTAGGTTATGACAGCCGGATAATGCACACACTGATACCAATTGTACGATCCTATGGTGGCGAGGCTTGGGTAAATGGCAAATGCGGCTTTGATAGCCCAGAGGCGATTCAGGCGATAACTCTCTACCATCAGATGATTTTCGACGATAAGTCAACAGTCCCTCCTGGTGAACAGGCTAATTTCTTCACGGGGGGCGCAGCGATGACAATCAACCAGATTAGTCGTGTATCAAACCTAGATGAAGCCAACTTTGAGTGGGGCCTCGCGCCACTCCCAAGCGGTCCATCAGGGGAGTCACCAACCATCGGCCAAGCAGCGATTGTGGCCTTCGCGCGCGGCCAAAATACCGAGCTTGCAGCTGAATTTCTGAAATATATGACCGACACCAAGAACTCTGCCACCATGGCACAGTTTTTCCCTACTGCTCGAAAGTCGGTTCTGGAAGGTGATGCATTCTTGAACTCCAATTCTGCCTTTTCAGCCGAGCAAATACAGATCGTAGCTGACGCAATCAGCAAAGGCGGTGTGTTACCCAGCCACCCAGCCTATCCGCAAATTGAAGCTGCTATGCGTCCTCGATTTGACGCCCTTTGGCAGGCTGATGCCGTGATACCATCAGTCATGGCATCTGTGTGCAGGGCAATACAGCCACTTCTTTAAGAACTTTCAATATTGGGAAGTCAATCAAGCATAGTTATAAAATGCCGATAATTAGCCTTCGCTGCAGAGAATCTATTACTGGCTGGTTGTTTGTCAGCCCCACCCTTGCTGGTTTTTTGATTTTCTTTTTCGGTCCCCTCATTGCCGTTTTTGGCTACAGCGCAACAGAATGGAACTTGCTCACACAAGAAACCAGCTTCGTGGGCTTTGAAAATTACACTGATGCACTGACCGAAAACCAAGACTTTTGGCTGGTATTTCGTAATTCATTAGTCTTTGCAGCCGGACTGGTTCCTCTGAACATGGTTATGGCGCTGTCACTCGCAATGGCATTATCTCGACCTTTCGCAGGACAGGTCTTATTTCGAACTATTTTCTTCGCACCAGTGATCACCGCTGCAGTGGCTTGGGCAATAGTTTGGAAATTTCTTCTACAAGGTGAGACCGGTACAGTAAACCAAATGCTAGCCATAGTTGGCATTGATGGGCCAAACTGGCTACGCGAGCCGAACTGGGCGATGGTTGCAGTTATTGTAACGCGCGTTCTTAAAACCGTCGGTCTTAACATGATCCTTTACATCGCGGCACTACAATCAATCCCACGTGACTATACGGAGGCCGCATTACTCGAAGGAGCTTCGCGCTGGCAAATCTTCGGCCGCATCATATGGCCGCTATTAACTCCAACAACGCTTGTGATCATGATTGTCACGGTTGTCGGGTCACTCAAAGTTTTTGATCACATCTACCTGATGACCGGCGGTGGCCCGGAAAACGGCACTATGGTTTTGGCCTTCTTTATCTATGAGCAGGGTTTCGAGTTCTTTAATGTTGGCTATGCATCAGCGCTTGCTGTGATCATGTTTTTTCTGATCGTAGCGCTGACAGGCCTGCAACTTCGCTTAAAGGGAGGCTTGCAATGATTTCCTCCCGTATCCAGACAGTCAGCTGGTATCTGATGCTTGCAATAGCCTCGGTACCTTTTGTCTTTCCATTGCTGTGGATGCTGTCGGCAGCCTTCAAGGGCCCAGCGGAGATTTTCGCAACACCGCCCACTCTAATACCCGATACAATGCGCTGGTCAAATTTCCTCGAAGTGTTTAGCTATCAACCCTTTGCACGACAGTATGTAAACTCACTTTATATCGCCGCCCTCGTATCAGGTCTAACTCTCTTATTTGCCTCTCTTGCGGGCTACGCACTAGCCCGGATTCGCTTCGCGGGATCTGCACTGCTGCTGCTCCTTCTGATCTCGGCGCTAATGATGCCAGAAGAAGTGACGATAATTCCCAACTTCTTCCTGATGCGTGAGTTGGGATTGATGAACACACACGCACCACTGGTCTTACTGCCTGTTTTCGGGTCGCAGGGTGTGCTGGCCACCTTCCTGATGCGACAATATTTCATGGCCCTTCCAAAGGAACTTGAAGAAGCCGCCTATCTGGACGGCTTGTCACGCTTTGGGGTCTGGTGGAAGATCGCGTTACCTCTTTCACGCCCAGCACTAGCAGCAGTGGGTATTATTACTTTCCTCAATTCCTGGAACCTATTTCTGGAACCTTTAGTATTTATCAGTGACGTCCGTCTTTTCACACTGCCCCTGGCACTGGCGAATTTCACTGATGCCTACGGGCTGCCGCTTTGGCATCTGCAACTAGCAGCTACCTCCCTCGCGGTTATTCCGACCCTTATCGTCTACATCGCGGCACAACGCCAAATTATCGAGAGCTTCGCGCTTTCGGGAGTAAAAGGATAGAAAAATGAAAGATTTAGAAGCAAATCTCGTCATCATTGGTGGTGGACTTGGTGGGGTCGCGGCGGCACTCGCTGCACTCAAGCTTGGTCGCCGGGTGATTTTGACAGAAGAATACAAATGGCTCGGCGGTCAGATGACTACACAAGCTGTTCCGCCCGATGAAAACCCATGGATTGAAGATCATGGTGCAACCGATAGCTACCGAGAATTGCGTGGTCGTATCCGTGACTATTACCGCCGTAACTATCGGTTAACTGAGGCGGCGCGCGACACACTGCAACTCAACCCTGGCATGGGTGACGTAAGCCCAATTTGTGCCGAACCCCGTGTCTGCGTTGCTGCTATAGATGAGATGCTCGCGCCATGGTATGCCACCGACCAACTCACAGTATTATTAAACTCGCGACCCACTGCAGTTGAAACCGATGGCGACAAGCTTCGGTCAGTCACCGTCGAAAGCGCCGAATACGGCACGCTCATGCTCGCAGGCGATTACATTATCGACGGCACTGAGCTGGGTGATGTTTTGGAACTTGGCGGGGTTGAGCATGTCATCGGTGCAGAGAGTCAGTCCGAGACAGGTGAGCCATCTGCCCTTCCAGGCCCTGCTAACCCTATGGATCAACAGGCTATTAGTTGGTGCTTCGCTATGTCCTTCGAGGAAGGCGAGGACAACACCATTGAAAAGCCAGAGGATTACGACCACTGGCGCACCTTCAAGACCGATTTCTGGCCGGATGTGCAACTGTCCTATGTAGCACCCAATCCGGAAACACTCGAAGCTGATCGCCGACCGCTCTTCGTGGGTGATAGCGATCTGGAAACGGCCCCCGACAACTGGCACTTCCGGCGAATTTTCTATCGCAAGCATTACCCTAAAGGTACCTATCGATCGGATATCTGCCTGGCAAATTGGCCGCAAATTGACTACACCGGCGGACCGATCATTGGAGTTTCGGAGACAGAGAAAGCAGAACACCTGCGCCAAGCCCGCAACCTATCGAAATCCATGCTTTATTGGCTCCAGACCGAAGCAGAACGACACGATGGCAAGGGCCGCGGCTATCCTGAGCTTAAGCCTCGGGGTGATGTAATGGGCACTCTCGACGGGTTGACCGTAGCACCTTACATTCGTGAAAGCCGGAGGATAAAGGCGGTCTTCACAGTGACAGAGAACCACATCGGCTACGATGCCCGGAAGGGTAAAATCGGCGCGGAATTTTTTGCTGACACTGTTGGTATCGGTTCATACCGTATCGACCTGCATCCCTCGACTGCTCCGCGTAATTACGTAGATGTCGCGAATTGGCCATTCCAGATTCCGCTTGGCGCGCTGATTCCTTTGCGTGTCGAGAACCTACTACCTGCCTGCAAAAACATAGGCACCACTCATATCACTAATGGCTGCTACCGACTTCATCCAGTCGAATGGAATATCGGCGAGGCAGTGGGAGCGCTTGCCTCATTTTGTCTTGATCAAGGCGCAACGCCAAAGGCTGTAAGAGAGGATGCCGGGCTACTCAAGTCATTTCAGAACCTTTTGAGTCAGAAGTTTGGGATTCCGCTTGAATGGCCTAAGCATATCGCCGAAACACCGCGTCTAGAACTGTTCGGTAGAGTGGAATAGCCATGGCCAGTGTTAACTTATCAAACCTGTCGAAGCGCTTCGGAAAAGTCGAGATCATTCACAACATTGATCTGGACATTAAAGATGGCGAATTTGTGGTCTTCGTCGGCCCTTCTGGCTGCGGCAAGTCCACACTATTGCGAATGATTGCCGGACTGGAAGATATAAGCGCAGGATCTCTTATGATCGACGGGAAAATAGCTAACGACTTACCCGCATCGAAAAGGGATGTTGCCATGGTATTTCAATCCTATGCGATCTATCCCCACATGACTGTACGCGACAACATCAGTTTTGGCATGAAGGTTCGTGGTATTCCATCCAAAGAGATCGAGGCAAAGGTGAGAGAGGCCGCAGAAATACTTCAATTGGATGAATTGCTAGATCGCTTACCTAAAGAATTATCTGGCGGCCAGCGCCAACGAGTTGCCATCGGCCGAGCCATGGTTCGCGATCCAGGTGTTTTTCTGTTTGACGAGCCACTTTCTAACCTCGATGCGGAATTACGCGTCCACATGCGGGCCGAGGTGTCGCAATTGCATCAGCGCCTGGCAAACACAATGATTTACGTAACTCATGACCAGATTGAAGCAATGACACTTGCCGACCGCATTGTAGTTCTTCGGAAAGGTCAAATTGAGCAGATAGGCACCCCCAAAGAACTTTACGAACGACCAGCTAATGTCTTTTGCGCACAGTTTATCGGTAGCCCAAAAATGAACATTCTGCCTGCAGAACTGATCGCTGACGCCCCTACTGACGTGGTCCATGTAGGTATTCGCCCGGAGCATTTAAAACTTGCTGATGATCAGGGACGATTGTCAGGCACTGTAACCGCCCGTGAATATACAGGCTCATCAGCGCTGATACATGTCAAACTTCCAAGTGGTCAGACTGTTCTTCTCGTGACTAATGGCTCAGAAACAGGGGCAACGGGTGATAGTGTTTTGTTGAATTTCGAGATGGAAGATCTTCATCAATTTGACCAATCCGGAAATGCAATTTCCCAAAGCTAGTACAGAAATCTTTCATATTTATAAATGGGGGCACATTTGGGGAAAAAAATATAAATGGAATCTAAAATATCTATTTATATCAATGGATTGATTAGCCTATTTGAATGACCCCATCACCTCCAAGAAATAAAAAAGCCAGCAAAAATTCTGGCTTTTAGGTAGATTCCCGGGTTATTAATTTTCAAGCAATAAAGCCGGATCGGGACCAGCGCCTTCCCTGGTTTTGAATTCGTGCAAAATGCGCATTTCCGGCACAGACACCACATAACAAACATCTGCATTTTGCGCGCAGGCAAGTGCTCGTTGACCATCCGGGGCCATTTCAAGTGAAACTGGCTCCCCCGCCAAATCCATCTCGCCAATCACCTCCATTGTCGCCAGGCTGGCCACGCCCACCTTTTGTTCTGACATAAGTGAATAAGCCAGATATTGCTCATCGGCGGTGACGCCGACCCGAACCGGGGTCTCTCCGGTCTGGATCTCTCCCAGTACTTCTCTGCTCTCCGTATCGATGACCGCAATTTTGGCGTCATTACGGTGAACCACGTACAGACGGGATCCGTCGGCATTCAATGTGCTTCCCTCAGGGCGCGCGCCCGTTTCCAGCAACTCATAGTCACCTGTCTCCAGGTCGACAAAAGAAACCGTGCGAGAGCGGGCATTGGACACATACGCCGTCGAACTGTCCGGGCTGCATTTAACAATGTGAGGAGTTTCACCCCCGGTAGAGTAATCCGTCTCGATATTCATGGTTTCAGGGTTAATTAGAAGCAGACGATCCGGATTTTCTGAGGTGACAAGTAAGGTTCCGTCCTGACATAAGTCTATGCCGTGTGGGCGATGCCATTTGCCGAGGTCGACTTCCCCGATTTTTTCGCGCGCTTGCATGTCGATAATGGAAATCTTGTTACCACCATCACCGTCAATCTCGATCGCCATTGTTCCATTGTCGGTGACGTAAAGGCGAGTACCGTCTTCAGAAAGAACGATTTCATGAGGATGAGGATTTACCGGAATCTCCTGTAACAGTTCACCGGTCAGGGTGTAGAAGGCAACTGAGTTACCCGCCTTTTGGGAAACCAGAACAACGCTTTCCGGTTCAGCGGTCAGTTCCTGCCCCTTCCCTTCAGGCTCAGGAGCAGCATTACATGAAGCAAGGAAAGGCAATAGCAACGAAAGAAACCAGAACTGGCGCATAAATTTACTCCCCATAGAAATATGATTTTTCAACCTTATACCATTGCCTTGCAGTCGAGTAAACTCAAGGCAGGCCATTGGTAGTCAGCGGCCGGACAAACGACAAAGGTCCGGAATGCCGACAATATTTGCCCCGGCAATTTCTATCTATTGATAAAAGGTGTAATTGTCTCAATCCCCTTACGGGCGACAACTTCCGGGTCGGTGTTCTGTACCACTGGATCGAACAACTCAAGCGACAGAGCACGGCTATAACCCTTTTCGGCCAGCTTGTTCACTATACGCTGTAGCGGTGCCACCCCTTCTCCCGGGTAGGCACGATCCTTAAGTTCTGCCACCTCCAGATGCGGCAATGCCGGAGTGTCTTCGAAGTGAACATGATGGACCTCTCCCTCTTTGATGAGATCAAGATCCTCGAATTTGCTCATGCCGGCCCAGAAGTGGTAAATGTCGATCATAAATTTCAAATTAGGGTGGTCAACTGTCCGCACTACATCAAGAGAGGTTCTAACATTGTTGATCAGTGTGGAGAAGCGGATGAACTCCACCATCAGGGCAATATTATGTGGCCGGGCAATTTCGGCCGCCTCATGCAGATTTTCATAGACTTGTTCATAGTCGGCCATGGAATAGGTTCCGCTGGCCACGGTGGGAATGACCAAACGATCAGCACCCAAGGACTCCGCCAATTCGAGTTTCCATTTAAGGTCTTCAAGTGCCTGGGCCCTTTGTGGTCCACTTTCCTCCAGGTATAGCTGGTTGGTGGAAGACACCGCACGTATTCCGAGGTCATCCATCAGGCGCCGTGCCGACCCTGGACCATTAGCGTCTTCAAAGGTGCGCGCGATGGGCAGGTCTGGTTCCGCTGCTGTGATGCCGGCCCGTGACCAGCCTTCCATCGCCGCCCGGAAATCAAAGCCGCTGGAAGTTGCTCCGTGCATGCAAACATACATGCCGGGTGACGAAGCCGCGGAAACATTGCCTGAGCCGACTGCTGCCAGCATGGCAGAAACACCTGCTGATAGCGCCAGGAATTCCCTTCGATCAAACTTGCTCATAATGCCCCCTCCAGATGCCAGGAAACTTTGAACCCTGGTGTATTTTTCTCGTTATTTATTCAAATTATTATTGCATTAGCATGATTTCCGAAGTTGCCGTCGGAAAGAGCTTTCAACATCTTATTGGTTCTATGTAAGCGTTTGAAGTAGTTTTTCAGACAAATTTTTACGATGAGAAAGCGCTGGTATTTTGATATCTCAACTTTATTTTTAGGAAGTGTTACTCTTCTCTAAACCAAGATAAATGGAAGCCAAAAATACTCATGAAATTAAATAGACTGAGTAAATTAACTATAGGAATCCTTGTTTGTTTGGGCGTACTACATTCATGCAAGGAAGATTCAAAACCATGGGTATCTCTAATAGAAGAAAACAGCATCGATGGTTGGAGTATTCTAGGGGGAAATGCGACCTACGAAGTAGAAGACGGGATCATTACGGGCACTACTGTTGCCGACACGCCAAATACCTTTTTAACGACCAATGAGATGTATGGCGATTTTATTTTTGAAATAGAAGTTAAGGTGGATCCGGTCGTTAATTCGGGTATTCAAATCAGAAGCAACAGCTTTCCGTATTATCGAAACGGCAGAGTGCATGGCTATCAAGTAGAAATAGATCCCTCAGACCGCGCATGGAGTGGTGGCATTTACGATGAGGCCAGACGGGGGTGGCTAAATACTTTAGAAAATAGCGAAGAAGCCCACAAGGCATTTAAACAAAATGAATGGAATCATTATCGTATAGAAGCCATTGGCGACAACATAAAAACCTGGATCAACGGTGTGCCAACCGCCTATTTGATTGATGACAAAACAGCGAGCGGATTTATTGGCTTACAGGTGCACTCTATCGGTGACAACATGGACATGCTGGGCAAAACAGTGCAGTGGAAAAACGCCAGGATTTTAACAGAGAATCTTTCTGAATATTCCAGAGAATCACCTCTGGAACCTGTGATAACCAAAAACAATCTTACCTATCAAGAAAAGAATGATGGCTGGCAAATGCTATGGGATGGCAAAACAACCAACGGCTGGCGCGGTGCGAAGCTGGATGAATTTCCCTCGCAAGGTTGGTCTATAGAAAACGGTGAACTGATCGTGGCCGAAACTGGAGGAGCCGAATCTACTGCGGGTGGAGACATTGTAACTACGGAGAACTACAGTGATTTCGAACTACAGGTTGACTTCAAACTAACACCCGGAGCCAACAGTGGTATTAAGTACTACGTAGATACGGAACTTAACAAAGGTCCTGGTTCTTCAATCGGGCTGGAATATCAAATTCTTGATGACGAATTGCACCCGGATGCCAAGTTAGGAGCCCAGGAGGGTAGCAGAACCGTTGTTTCACTTTACGATTTAATACAGGCAGACCCAAATAAGCCCATCAATCCAGTAGGAGATTGGAACACCGCTTATATAAAATCGATTGGCAACCACGTAGAGCATTGGTTGAATGGCGTGAAGGTTTTGGAGTATGAACGGGGTAGTGAAGAATTTTTAAAATTGGTTTCAGAAAGCAAATATGCAATATGGCCCAATTTCGGATTGCTCGATGAAGGACAGATCTTATTGCAGGATCACGGTGATAAGGTTTGGTTTAGAAATATTAAAGTTCGTGTTCCTAATTAAAAAGAAGAAGCAATAGATATGGGCTACGAAAGAAGAGAATTTTTAAAAAAAGCATCATTAGCGACAGCTGCTATAAGTCTGGGACATAGCGTAAATGCCATGTCCTCATCAAGCTACAATAATATTATCGGCGCGAATGAAAGGATTAACCTGGCCATTCAAGGCTTGGGAAGAAGGTACGGTGCCTATATTGATGGAATCGTCGCCCCAGAGAGCAATGCGAGAATAGCCTATCTTTGTGATGTTATGCCCGGTCAAATGGATAAGGCCGCTCAGGCAGTGGGTACCAAAATAGATTATGAGCCAAAACTGGAAGGAGACATCCGTAAAATATTTAACGATAAGGATGTAGATGCCATTTTCATGTCCACACCAGATCATTGGCATACCCCGGGGGCAATCCTAGGCATGCAGGCTGGAAAGCATATTTATCTGGAGAAGCCCTGTAGCCATAACCCATGGGAAAACCAGCTAGTCGTTGAAGCCCAAAACAACTACAACAAAGTGGTTCAGATGGGCAACCAACAGCGCTCATCACCCCAAAGCATCAAAATAATTCACGACATTCATAACGGTGTTATTGGAAAGGCTTACAAGGCCATTGCCTTTTATGCCAGTGGCAGAGGGGAAGTACCTTTACCGGTAAAAGCTGCGCCTCCAGGAGGTCTGAACTGGGACCTGTTCCAAGGCCCTTCACCAAGAAAGGACTATATGCATGATACCTGGGACTACAATTGGCACTGGTACGGATGGGATTTTGGTACGGCTGAAATGGGAAATAATGCCACGCATGAACTGGATGTAGCTCGTTGGGCTCTGGATGTTGGTTACCCGAGACATGTTGATGTGAAAGCCGGTAAAAACCACTTTAAGGATGACGGCTGGGAAATGTACGACGAAATGTTAGCGACCTATATGTTTGCAGACGACAAAGTCATTCAATGGGATGGTGTAAGCAGGAATGGTTACCAAAAATACGGTAGAGGCAGAGGTACGCTAATTATGGGCACAGAAGGCTCAGTGATGCTCGATCGTGAAGGCTATGAACTCTATGATCGGGCGGGTAAAAAAATAGATGAGATGAAAGGTGATGCGGAAGGAGGTATTGGTTTGGGTGGCGGTGGTGCTTTGTCGACAGCTCACACCATTAACTTCCTTAATGCCATCAGGGGCATGGAGGCATTGACCTCCCCGATAGATATTGGTGCTAAATCTCAAATGCTAACGCACTACGCAAATATTTCTTACAGGATAGACAGCGGTTTTGATGTCAATGAACAAACTGGGGAAATCAGAAATATGGATGCCATGAAATTATGGAAGAGAACCTACGAACCAGGCTGGGAACCAAAAATATAGTCCCCAGGTTGCTCAACCTTATTGAGTCGCCCTGAACCGAATTATTTTTCGTCCGATTTTTAGCTGACTAGGCGTAGCTCTTTTCAATCTCCTCGAGACTACGCTGTCTGGTCTCCGGCACCATTACCTTCACCCAAACCAACTGCAGCACCATCATGATGCAGAAGAAAAGGAACACTGTTCCCGGCAAAAATGTCGTTACCATTTTTGGAAAGAACATCGTCAGCAATGCGGCAAAGATCCAGTGAGTAAATGAACCCAGCGCCTGCCCCTCGGCACGGTGCCTGTTTGGAAAGATCTCGGAAATAAACACCCATATTACTGCGCCCTGCCCAATCGCATGTGCCGCGATAAAAGCAAAGATACAAATAGGCACGATACTGAAGGCCTCGGTGTAAAAGGCCCAGGAACAAAGCCCTAACGAGGCAATGTAGCCAAAGGAACCGATATAAAGCAGCGTGCGCCGGCCAAGTTGGTCGATTAACCACAGGCCTGCGAAGGTAAACACCAAATTAATCACTCCAATACCAACCGACTGAAGCAATGCAGCCTGCTGGCCCAATCCGGTTAACTCGAAAATTCGCGGAGCAAAATACAATACGGCATTGATACCGGACAACTGATTGAAAAATGCGATCAGGAAAGCCAACGCAATCGGCGTTTTTAGTCGCATGGACCAAAATGCCCCAGTGCTGGTCTTGCGATGTGCGGCATCCAAAATTTCAGCAACCAAAAGGTCAATCTCATCGGATTTGCAGGCAGGGTTTACACGTTTTAATACCTTAATCGCATCGCTCTTATCCTCGCGATTGCCAATCAGCCAGCGCGGACTCTCCGGGATGATGAAACAGAACGCTGTAAACGCCAGTGCTGGAATAGCCTCCACCCCCAACATCCAGCGCCAGGCATTAGTCTCTACAAAATTTCCGATCAAATAATTCGATAGGAAGGCGATCAAAATACCGAGCACAATATTGAACTGGAACAAGGCGGTCAGGCGACCACGTGTCTTCGCCGGTGAAATCTCCGAAATATAAAGCGGCGCGGCCACCGTGGAAATACCGATTCCAACGCCTCCGATAAAGCGAGCCACCATAAAGCTAACCGCGTCAGGGGCATAGGCCGAACCAAGTGCTGAAACAAAATACAAAACACCGATCCATAACAGCGTCTTCTGACGGCCAAACCTGTCCGTTGGCCAGCCACCAATCAAAGAGCCAAGAACTGTACCCCAGAGGGCCATACTCATAGCCAGTCCATGCATTCCAGCACCCAGGCCCCAGAGTTCCTGGATTGTTTGTTCGGCGCCGGAAATGACGACCGTATCGAAACCGAAAATAAAGCCACCCAAAGCGGCAACCAGGGCGCAGCGAAACACGTAAGCGTTGGTCTTCATATTCAAGCTAATCCGGTTTTAGGTTTCCACCCCAACATAAGTGTCAAGGCTAAAGGATCTTCCCTTTCTACACTCCCCCTGGGATTCATTCAGGTAGATAGCGCCTTTTCATGTATCTCAACAGAGTCGGGGTAACGCATGTCAGGGCGAGCATCCTCTGTCCAAATATGGTCGGTTATTTCAAACCAGTTTGGATCATCGTAGTTACCGCCTGCAATTCCACGAATTCCCGGTCGCATTTCCAGCGTCCAGGTTACTGTGCTGCCACAATTTGTGCAGAACTCATTACGCAACCACCGACCGCTTTCTGCAGAATGAAATTCAAAGGCTTTCATATCCCCTTGCAATATTTCCACTTCATCTTCCGGGAAATAGACACCGATTCCATATCCGGTGCCGGTGCGTTGTTTACAGGTTCGGCAATGGCAACCAATGACTCTTGCCGGGGTGTCCGTGGTTCGAAATCGCACTGAACCACATTGGCAACCACCCTCATGAAAATGCTTAGTCATAATTTTTTCTCGGATTGGATCCGATAAATCTTAACAATGTTCTTGGCACAACACCGCATACAATATACATATATACTCGGTATGGCTTTTGAAAGCCGGGATAAGACTGTCCCTCGAAAAA
>JAURLY010000252.1 GCA_030830945.1 Gammaproteobacteria bacterium
AATCCCTGATCCTCCGGCTGTTCTCTTTATTAAAGGAGATGCCAGCAAGCTCAGCTTCCCGCAGATTGCTATTGTTGGCAGCAGAAACTGCACAGTCTCGGGTCATCGAGTTGCACAGGATTTTGCCGAGGAGTTGGCATCTATGGGGTTTTGTATAACCAGTGGATTGGCTTTAGGTATTGATAGTGCTGCGCATCGGGGAGCGCTGCGGGCCAAGGGGAAGACCTGTGAGGTGATGGGTGCCGGACCGGATGTGATTTACCCGGCACGAAATAAAGCCCTGTCCCGAGAAATCATTGATGCAGGAGGTGCGCTGGTTACCGAATTTCTTCCAGGAAGCCCACCGAATGCCTGGCATTTTCCGCTAAGAAATCGAATAGTCACCGGATTGAGTTTGGGTGTACTTGTTATTGAAGCAAGCGAGCGGAGTGATTCTCTGATAAGTGCTAGGCTCGCTGCGGAACAGGGGCGGGAAGTTTTTGCCGTGCCAGGCAGTCCGTTGTCACCGGTCTCGGCAGGATGCAACCATTTGATCCGGGAGGGAGCGACCCTGGTGACCAAACCAGAACATATGGTTGATCAGCTAGGGCCAATGTTTGGGTTTCATAGCCAAGCGCAAGAGCTTCAGGCGCGTAACAAGCAGGATACCAATACCAAGGAAGTACAACCTACAGAAGTACACTGGTTAATAGATCAAATGGGCTTTGAGCCAGTTAGTGTAGATGAACTATGTATTCTCTGTGAGCGTCATAGCTCGGAAATAACTGCAATACTGACTGAGCTAGAACTGGATGGAAAAGTAGTGCAAACGGCATTTGGTTATCAGCGCTGTATTTAGGCGAAACAAATTCAGCAATTTCAACGGTTTAAGTTGAGTCTGATAAGGGCCTGTTGTATCGTGCGCTGCTTATTTTTCCTTGTAAATAGAAGAGAGGCATTAAGCATGTCAGACACTTTTGTCGCTGTACTTATGGGATCGGATTCTGATCTTCCAATTATGGAATCGGCATTGGAAACCCTTACCAAGCTGGAGATTCCTTTCGAAGTTAAGGTAACTTCCGCTCACCGCACACCACAAGCTACCCATGCATACGTTACTGAAGCAGATGCGCGGGGCTGTGGAGCCTTTATCTGTGCTGCCGGCATGGCTGCACATTTAGCTGGTGCTGTCGCTGCCGCGACTACCAAGCCAGTGATTGGTGTGCCAATAAACGCCTCACTTGATGGATTGGATGCATTGCTTTCTACGGTTCAGATGCCTGGTGGTATCCCTGTAGCTACTGTAGCGATTGGCAAAGCTGGCGCTAAAAATGCTGCCTATCTGGCAGGACAAATTTTAGCCACTGCAGATCAAGCACTAGCGCAGCGCATCCGAGATGATCGTCAGGCCAATGCTGAAGCAGTGATAGCCAAAGATGCGGCATTGCAAGAACGTTTTAAATAAGTCTCGCTTTTTCTGCAAATCAGATCATCTATGCAAACCGTCGATATCGACACTGGGTTGATTCGTCGGGCAGCCATCAGTCTGTCCCAAGGTGGCGTTATTGCTTATCCAACGGAAGGCGTTTGGGGTTTGGGCTGTGACCCCGCGAATGAAGGAGCGGTAAGGCAACTTCTACAACTTAAATCGCGGCCAGTTGAAAAAGGCTTGATCCTCGTCGCAGGAAGCCTCAATCAGCTATCTCCTTTTTTTGCCTCACTGCCGGATATAAAAAGTCTACTGGTAGAGCATGATCGACCAGTAACCTGGGTTGTAAACCATGGTGGTTATTGCCCGGATTGGCTTTCAGGGGGGCGTGATACACTGGCTATTCGCCTGAGCAGCCACCCCGTAATTTGTGCTTTGTGTCAGGAGTTCGGCGGTCCCTTGGTGTCGACTTCGGCTAATCCGGCCGGCGCGGCCCCGGCGCTGACGGCAGAAGAAGTAAAAAACTATTTCGGCGATTTGATCGATGTCATGGTCGAAGGTGAATTAGGCGGTGAAAATGGAGCCTCTGAAATTCGAGATTTCCTTACAGGAAAAATACTGAGAGAGGCTAGTTCATGAATGCTGTAATCCCCTCCCAAGCGTGCACAAAAGCAAATATGGAATCAGTAAGCCAATATTTAAAACAGTTACAAGACAACATTTGTCGAGCACTTTCCGATTTTGATGGCGTAGAGTTCACTGAAGATCTCTGGGAACGAGATACTGAGAAGATCGGTGGTGGTGGTCGTACGCGAGTTATCGCTGATGGCAACCAGATTGAAAAGGGCGGCGTAAACTATTCACTGGTTACCGGTGAGTCATTACCCGCATCCGCTACAGCTCATCGGCCTGAGCTGGCAGGGCGCTCCTACAAAGCCATGGGCGTTTCCCTGGTTATTCATCCCCGTAATCCCTATATGCCCACCTCTCATGCCAATGTGCGTTTGTTTGTGGCTGAAAAAGAAGGTGAAGAACCGGTCTGGTGGTTTGGCGGTGGCTATGATTTGACACCCTATTATGGGTTTGAAGAGGACTGTCGACACTGGCACCAGACAGCCAAAAATGCCTGCGAACCCTTTGGTGAAGATATTTACCCACGTTTTAAGGAATGGTGTGACAAATATTTTTATCTGAAACACCGATTTGAACCGCGCGGTATTGGTGGTCTGTTTTTTGATGACTTTAATGAACTGGGGTTTGAAAAAAGTTTTGAGTTCCTTCAGGCGGTTGGAGATAGCTATATAGATGCTTATTTGCCTCTGCTGGAAAAACGCAAAGACATGCCATACGGCGAGCGAGAGCGAAGTTTTCAGGCGTATCGACGAGGACGCTATGTGGAATTTAATCTGGTCTACGATCGTGGCACTATTTTTGGACTGCAGTCTGGAGGACGTGCGGAGTCGATCTTGATGTCTCTGCCTCCCAAAGTGGAATGGCACTATAAGTGGCATCCTGAAGCAGGTTCAGATGAAGAGCGGCTTTATACTGATTTCCTTCTAGCCCGGGATTGGGTATAAAAGACCCAAAGGCAAATCGGGAGAAATTGTTTGGATCGCTACGCTGTATTTGGAAATCCAATACATCATTCAAAATCGCCACAAATTCACCAATGGTTTGCTGAAAAAACAGGGCAAGTACTTGAATACAAGGCTCAGGAAGTCGAGCTTGGGCAATTTAAACAGGCAGCCTTGGCTTTTTTTGATTCTGGCGGTTTGGGATTAAATATCACGATTCCATTCAAGCAGCATGCTTTTGAGTTTGCTGATAGTCTGACGGAGCGTGCACGGCGGGCTGGTGCGTTAAATACCCTGGCACGGCAGCCCGATGGGCAAATCCTTGGGGATAATACCGACGGCTATGGCCTGGTTATGGATATCCGCGATAATTTATCCTGGCAAATAAACACAGCTCGTATTCTGATTTTAGGTGCGGGCGGGGCAGTCCGAGGGGTGTTGAGTCCAATATTTGCAGAACAGCCCGCGGAAATAGTGATTGCGAACCGGACCATTGCCAAGGCTAAAGAGCTTGCCAACGAATTTAGTGACCTTGGTAAAATTACTGGTGTCGGGTACGAACAATTGATGCATCGTTCTGAACCTTTTGATCTGGTTATCAATGGAACCAGCCTCAGCCTTACGGGTGATTTACCCTCTGTCCCAGAAAAGCTTTTGACCTCTGAAACCTGTGTATATGACATGGTGTACGCCAATGAGCCGACGCCCTTTATGTCTTGGGCAAAAGGCTTTGGTTGCCAGGTATCCGATGGCCTGGGGATGTTGGTTGGACAGGCGGCGGAGTCTTTCTACATTTGGCGCGGGGTTCGCCCACCCACGCTGGAACTGATAAAAATACTCAGGGAAGAGGTCTAGGCAAATAGAATTGGGAGGTCAGGATGTTCAGTATCTGGCCTTGTCTATAGAATTGCTGCTCTTATCCTGGTTTGCTCGAGGAATCCCATGAAACGACTTATAAACAACACATTGCTCATCTTCTTTTTGGCCGCCAGCCATCAGGCTTTTTCCCAACTTGCGACGCTGGATAATTCCAATTCCTCGGTAAGTTTTGTCACGACCAAAGTACAGGATATTCAGGAGGTCATGCGGTTCGATCGCTTGTCAGGGGAAATTTCGGACGAAGGGCAAGTCGAAATACAGATAGAGGCCACTAGCGTAAATACGGCGATTGCTATCAGGGATGACCGAATGAAAGAGCACCTGTTTGAAGTAGCCCAATTTCCGGAAATCAGTGTGCTGGCTGACATTGATGTAGCCAACTTGCCAGAACAAACCGGGATGGTGCAAATCCCTGCGACCTTGCAAATCCTGGGTATGAAGCATGGTGTTGAGCTAAATCTTTTGGTTTCTGTGACGGAAGAACAGATCCTGGTGGTTAGTGCCGAGCCTGTTCTGGTAAATGCTGGCGAGCTGGGCCTGGCGAAAGGCCTGGATACCCTAGGGCAATTGGCCGGTGGCATCTGGATTGGCCAATCCGTCCCTGTCAGTTTCGCCCTGACCTTTAATCTTGTCGAGTAAAATCAGATCTACTTTGCTTCCTGCAAATACTGGTCTTTCAGTTTGATGTAATTCTGAGGGGAGTAGGGCAGGAAGTTGCGTTCAGCCTCACTTAGCGGACGCAATTGTTTTACGGGGTTGCCGACATAAACATAGCCGGAAGACAACCGCTTGCCTGGTGGAACCAGTGCGCCGGCGCCCAGAATGACATCATCTTCAATAATGGCACCGTCATTTACTATGGCGCCAATTCCAATAAGTACCCGGTTGCCGATGGTGCAGCCATGCAGAACGGCGGCATGGCCAATAGTAACGTCTTCGCCAATGTTCAGTGGAAAACCATCCGGACTAAAATTTTCACTGGCATGGGTAATGTGCAGAACCGCATTATCCTGTACGTTGCTGCGGTGGCCAATACGAATAGAGTGCATGTCGCCGCGAATGACGGCACAAGGCCAAACAGAGACGTCGTCGCCCAGAATGACATCGCCAATGACCACAGCGCTGGCATCAACATAGACATCTTTCCCTAGTTGGGGAGTGATACCATTATAAGGACGAACAGAATCAGACATAGTTATTGCTCTTTTAGTACCCGGAACTTAAAAATACTAGCATGAAAAATAAACGATTTATTGCCGGCGCTGTATGCCCTAAATGTGGTGAAGTAGACAAAGTTTTCACTTATGAAAAAGTGACCAAGAAGTTTCGTGCTTGTACCCGTTGTGATTTTCATGAAGAAATGCGCTTTGAACAGCATCGTCAGGAGCTGCCAACTCGGGTGAATGATTCGTCCAAGACCGAAGCAGAGCCGGTAACTGTGATTCAGTTTCCCGGCTCAAAAAGTGAGTAAACTGGGCCGGATTAATCAAACAGGTAATTCAGCGATACCGTAATGTACTTGTCAGTATTTTCTGTGCCGACGGGAACGTCTGTATTATGTTTGATGAGGTAGGAAAGTTTGATGCCCAGATTGTCAGTCATCAATACACCCAGTGCAACATTGCCTTCCACATAAGTATTTTCTGCGCCGGATTCAGTAAGCACCCTGGATTCAAACCGTGTCGATTCAGTTAGAGCTCGATTGTATGAAGCGCGCGTGGTCCAGATAGATTCACTTTCTTCGCCCATTCCACCCAATAATTTATCTTTTCGATAACCAACACCTGTTTGTGCCCGTAACAATGAAATGCCGTCATCAAAAAACGTCTTACCGAGACCGATGGAGATAGACGCCTGATAGTCATAGCCACTAAAGCGGTCGTCCAAATAACGGACATTGCCAAATGCAAAAGAGCGTTCACTGATTTTGTAGTCTGACTGCAGCTTAAAACTGTAAGTTTTGGCCGTGGTTTCTTCGTCTTGGGATGCACTGTATGTATCAAACTCCCCCATGAACAACCAATCACCCAGAGTATCGTAGTTAGCCGAAAGTGCAGCAGCAAGCGAGTCTGATTCAGAGTTTCCGCTAACAGAGTTATAGCCTAGATCGCCGCTACCGGACCAATCACCGGCAAAGGAATGAAAACTGGTGAACATTAGGCACAGGCCAAGGGAACGAAATAGGAAGCTCATAGGTTTTTCCGAAAATTTGGCTGCACTATAAAGAAGCAACTACGGGTTTCAAGTTTGAAAAGATTAAAAATTGATAAAAAATAAAAAACGCCGCTTTAAACAGAAAACATTGAGATATCTAACCTTTTCCCCCACTGCCGTCGCATGATTCGGGAAAAAGGGTATGCCAATCCAATAATACGAGCGACATGAAAACAGGACATCGTGGCCCAAAGTCCCGTGTTGCCTAAGGAGCGGGTCAACCACCAGACCGGTAAAAAGACAACAACTGTGGAGAGCAGCATGGCATTTTGCATGGTACGTGTATGACCAATACCGATAAAAATCCCATCTAGCTGGTAACACCAAATGGCAATTAAAGGCAAAAAAGCCAACCATAAATAATCTTTCTGTGCGGCCAATAGTACGTTCTCCAGATCTGTATAAATGGTGATGATTGGCTTTTGCCCCAGGAGCAATATAAGCGTACATAAAATAGCCATTGTGGCTGCGAGCACAGATGTCCCTTTGCATGCCTCCACAAAAGCAGATCGTTTTCCGGCCCCCCATGCCCTGCCGCACAGTGCTTCGGCGGCGTGGGCAAAGCCATCCATGGTATATGCGGTTAAAGCAAGAAGATTCAGAAGAATTGCATTGGCGGCGGCTGTTTCCGGGCTGATTAGTGCGCCCTGACTGGTAAAGAAAAGAAAGGTAAAAAGCAGGCAAAGTGTCCGAACAAATAAATGTCGAGAGCTATGGAACATTTCGACCAAGGATGTCCAGTCGATCTCTGGGGCTTTTATCAAAATCTGTAACCCTGCAAGTTTTTTTACTACAAGAACAGCGCCTAATAAAAAGCCTAGGTATTCAGCAGTTAGACTGGCCCAGGCAGCGCCGGCTGAGGCCAGGCCCAATTCCACGATCAGCACATAGTCGAAAAGAACATTCAATACATTAGTGGTAACCAGTATCCACATAACAGACCGCATTTGCTGTAGACCAATTAGCCAGCCAACAAAGGCGTAGGTAGCCAGTGCAGCCGGAGCTGCCCAGATTCTTATGCTGGCGTATTCCAGTGACAGTCCTGAAAGCTCACTGGATGTATCGCTGAGTAGGGCAATTGCTGGTTCAAGTACCCAAGGATGAATAAGCAGTATTCCCAGCCCAATACCGACACTTAACCCCAGTGCTTCCAGCAGGCGGCGATATACTGCCTGATGGTTATCAATGCCATAGGCCCTTGCGGTAAAACCGGTTGTACCCATGCGCAAAAACCCGAATGCCCAAAAAATTATGCCAATTAATTGAGCCCCCAAGGCGGTGGCGCCCAGATAAACGGCATTCTCCTGGTGGCCTAGCAACGCGGTGTCAACGAGCCCAAGCAAGGGAATGCTCAAGTTCGCGAACATCATAGGGGTCGCAATTTTGATTATCTTTAGATAGCTACTTGAATTGTCCTGGCTAGCCATAAAAAATGTTGTAAAATCAAGAAGATGTAAGCATCTTGCTGTGGAGCTTTAAAAATGTCTAGGTTATACTCTCGCAGCTTTTTTTAGGCTGCTCGCCAGTCGAACTGAAAGCTTAGAATCAAATAAATATCGGAGAAAAGTGCAATGCTGAGAAAAGCGATGAAGCTTTTCGCACTCGCTCTTGTAGCTCTACCCGGTTTCGCTTTTGCGGCCGAGGGTTCTGCCGGGCAATCAGTGCTTAATATGACGAGAGGCGTTACCCCGGTTTCGCACGAAGTCTACGAAATCCATATGTACATGTTTTGGATATGCGTAGTCATCGGAATTGGGGTTTTTGGATACATGTTGTGGGCGCTGGTTTTCCATCGCAAGTCCGTAGGTCACAAGTCTGCCCAGTTCCACGAACATTTGGGGGCCGAAATTGCATGGACAGTCGTTCCCTTCGTGCTGCTTATTTTTATGGCAATCCCTGCGACCAAAACCCTCAAAAATGTTTACGACTTCTCTGAAGCAGAGATGGATGTCAAGGTAACTGGTTATCAGTGGAAATGGCAGTATGAATATTTAGGTGAAGG
>JAURLY010000253.1 GCA_030830945.1 Gammaproteobacteria bacterium
AAAAAAGCCCGCATATTGCGGGCTTTTTTATGTTTGTCGCTATCAGAACACACTTACAGTAATTTCAATCCGTCTCAATCTGAACATCCTTAAACATAAACTGATTATCACTCACTCTCAGAGGCTTTCCGCTGGCAGTGGTGACGTCCTTGAGAATGACCGTTTTGGTTCGGACATAGGGGAATTCTTCATGGAAAGACTCGTCCGTCATCTCCGGATTTAAATCGGCAAAGATAACGGGGCCCTGATAGCCCTCCGAACGGTTGGAGTCGTCGATATGAAGCGATTCGATGGTGATCCGTTCCGGCATGTGGGCGGTATACCCGAAATCGTGGTTTCCGTTGTTATAACCGTAGATCAGGCTAGGGCTGACAACGGGAAAGAACTTTTGCTGAATAAAGGAATATCTTTCTCTTGCAGGCACGAACACAGTGTCGCGAATAATGACCTCTCCTTGCCAGGTACTGCCATAATCGCTGCGCAGGTTGACAAGGTACGGGCCGTAGATGGTGGAATTCTCTACCGTCAGAACACCACTGCCAATGGCGTTGATGCCCATGTATCCAAGCGTCGAGTTACGGATGGTCGCATTGGCAACCCCCATATGAGCGTCGAAGCGTGACAGCGAACAGTTGTCATACACAATGTTCTTGCTGTAATTGGACGCCATGATTCCCCAATACCTGGGATCATTGATGTCATTTGTCTGGCTGCAATTGACGAACGAGACATTGAGCGCACGGTTGACAGAAATATCGTAGGATCCCCTCGCAACCGGCACTCCGGCACTGCCGATGGCACGATAGGTCTTGCGGCCGGTGAGTACGACGTTTTGGACTGTCACGTTGGCCGCATCACGTATGCTGATAAAGCCTCTGTAAGGCGCGCCGTGCTCTCCTTCGCCGGTAACACGATGTTCAAGCCCATCGACAACAACATTGGAGCGCCTGATATCGATGTTTCGGCTGTAGTAGGGAGACCCCTGTGTATCAGCTTGATTGGCGATCGTGGTGAAGCGTCCTCCCGTAATATGCAGTGTCGTCTCGTCCATCGGTAATGCAGAGATCTCTGTTATCTGGTCGAAGTCCCAGATGATCGGGGTGCCCTCATCCACATTTCCATCTCCGTCCACAACAAAGATGTCAGTTTGTGCAACCCCATCGTTCAGGTTAGGACCAAATCGAATGTAACGCCTGACATGGGAGTTGCTGGCAGTTACCAAGCTGGGGCCGGGCAGCTCGACGTCTATCTTTTCCTGATTCTTCTCGAGCGAGGATATTCCTGTGAGTTCCATCGGCTGCAGACTGGAAGCAACGACAAAGACCGATGCGGCATGGTTCTGAACGTCCCTATCGTCGATGATGAATTCGGCGGTGCCGAAATCGGTGTCGGTCTGAATGACCGCAGTACGCTCCTTTCCCCCGATATGGTAGGTAGCCTCTTCATCGGCTTTGACAGGAAGATCTTGCTGATTGGCGAACGCATGAGCCGCAGCAATTGCGTCGATGTCATCAGTTTTTCCGTCCCCACTTGCGCCAAAGTCACCATATTGGACAAACCCTCTCGCATGGAACTCAAGAACATCTTCACGCGCTACAGTGACGTGCAAGACACCCTTTGCATCGGTGTGAACCACAGTTTCATTCGGACTGATAGAAACCACGACTTGTTCGGACGTGTTCTCGACCTGGCCGTGCGCTGCAACTGCACAGAAAAGTAAGTAGACGAATGTAACGATGAATTTCATCGCGATAGCCCCCTGATTATTGTTTGCCTTATAAACTCTGGGATTTACGGCCGCTCATGCCGCAAAAGATAAATTAGTTATAAGATACCGAAAAGAATAATGGGGGATAAAAGATGAATTTGAAACTAACCAACAAGCTATTTCTGGTTTTTCTAATGCTTAGTGGCCTTTCAGAAGCACAAACCACATCTGAATTAGAAGCCAAAGCAAAAGAAACCATGCTTCATGCCACTAAATATATGGTTGAAGAGGTTAGTAACAACGGAGGTTACCTGTGGAACTATCTTCCTAATTTTTCCCGTCAATGGGGTGAAATGGAGGCCTTTAAAACCCAGATTTGGGTACAGCATCCCGGGACCGTTAGCATGGGTCATGTATTTTTAGATGCTTATTCCGCCACTGGAGTTGAATATTATTACAGCGCTGCAGAAAAGGCGGCTTCTGCCTTGATATGGGGACAAGGCACTGCTGGAGGTTGGAATTATATTGTTGATTTTGCTGGAGACCGTTCACTTAAAAACTGGTACGACACCATAGGGAAAAATGGCTGGCGCCTGGAAGAATTCCAGCATTACTACGGCAATTCAACGTTTGATGATGACGTCACCTCTAATGCGGCAAGATTTTTATTACGGATATATCTCCAAAAAATGGACCCCAAGTTCAAGCCTGCCCTGGATAAGGCCATTGATTTCATTATCGAGAGCCAGTATCCACTGGGGGGTTGGCCACAGCGCTTTCCATTGAAATATGATTTTGTAAAAAAGGGATTGCCCGACTATTCATCTTTTTACACGTTTAATGATGATGTCATATGGGAAAATATCCACTTTCTAATTCAGTGCTATCTCACCCTTGGTGAGGAGCGATTCCTGGATCCCATCAGACGCGGGATGAATTTTTATATTCTCACCCAGCATGGAAGTGGTGGTTGGGGCCAGCAGTACAATATGGAGCTCGAACCCACTGGAGCTCGCACCTACGAACCACCTGCACTTTTGCCAAGAACTACTTATGGCAATGCCATGCTATTAATGAAATTTTATGAATACACCGGCGACCGTAGATTTATAGCAAGGATACCTGATGCCATAGAGTGGCTTGAAGATTCTCGCCTGCCTGACAATTTGACCGATGGGGGCACATATACTCATCCACTTTTTGTGGACATTGATACTAATAAACCCATTTTTGTTCATCGAAAAGGTTCAAACATTACCTACGGATATTATTACTCTGACAACAATGCTGACAAACCGATAGGGCATTATGGTGGTAACGGTGGTAGATCAATTATTGATATTGGTAGATTACAGCGAGAATACGAAAGGCTTAATCATTTATCTTTTGAAGAAGTTACTAAAAATTCTCCTCTTAACGCAGATAAATTCGATCTGGAGGGATCACCGCAAAATTCATATAACTTAAATCCCTACTCATCAAATAAGACGCCGGATGAAGATGAAGTAAGAGATGTCATCAAAGCACTGGATAGCCAATATCGTTGGCTGGTGAAACATGTGCAGACTAGTAACCCCTACATAGGAGAAGGTCAAAAAAGAGAGCTTACAGATGAATACGCAACCACTCATGTAGGAGATGAAACAGATACTTCTCCATACCGGGATACTTCGGAACAAGAATATATCTCCACAGGAAAATACATTCAGAACATGAATTTGTTAATCAACTATTTGAAAATTCACTAACCGCTATGAAAACTCATATTCTGACACCAACAAAAAAGCCCGCATATTGCGGGCTTTTTTATGGACATTTACTTTTGACTAATAAAACCGCCAGCAATTATTGCAGTGGTTCCAGTCTAATAACGGACGTCTCATCGTCGCCCGCACGATCATCAATAGCCACATAGATATAACCATCCGGGCCTTGACGCACATCACGAACACGTCCCAGACCGTTTAGAAGGGTTTCCTCCCGATCAACAGTACGAAAATCATCTTCGAGCATAATATGCGCCAACTGCTGGCCGGCAAGACCTCCTATGAAAATGTCGCCATACCAATCCGGAAATTTATCCCCGGTGTAAACCATGAGCCCAGAGGTGGCAATCGAAGGAACCCAAATGTGTTTCGGCTGCTCCATTCCTGCCCGTTGCGTTGTCTCATGTATAGGATTACCAACACCATAGTTAACGCCATAACCTATCACTGGCCAACCATAATTGTTGCCGGCAACAATCAGGTTAAGCTCATCACCACCTTGCGGGCCGTGCTCTGACTCCCAAAGATCACCTGTCTCAGGGTGAAATGCCAATCCCTGAGGGCTTCGATGACCATAACTCCAGATTGCTGGCTCATAATCGCTATCGCCGACAAATGGATTGTCACCGGGAACACTACCGTCATCATTGAGCCTGACCACAACACCATGATGATTACTGGTGTCTTGCGCAGGATGGTTCTCCAAATCGCCTTCCGGAGCGGCCTGGCGATCACCAATGCTCAGGAAAAGATAGCCGTCATCGTCAAAAGCCAAGCGACCACCATAATGCCCGCGACCAACTGAATTAGCAGCAAAGATTTCCTCAACATCAGTTAGTCGATCGTTCTGAAATCGGCCACGAACTATTGCCGTGGTAGAACCATCGCCCCCGGTAGGTTTGGCAAAACTCAAATATAGTAATTGATTGTCGTCAAAATCAGGATGCGGTGTCACATCAAACAAGCCACCCTGCCCCTGATAGTAAACCTCGGGGACTCCAGAAACGGCATCGGCAAGTAGCTGCCCATCTCGAACTACACGCAAGCGCCCTGGCTTTTCGGTAATTAACATTTCACCACTGGGCAGCCAGGCCATAGACCAAGGCTGAATAAGACCATCAGCTACTGAAACCGCTTGATAGTTATGATGTGTCGCATAATAAGTGGACGTCTGAGCGTTGGCTGAAATAATTCCAGTCAACATAAGACAAATAAGAGTTAACAACTGATATGTGTTTTTCATTCCGGGGTTTCCTGTAAAACTATTATTATTGATCACTAAACTCAAAAAACTCCCAACATTCAAATAATCTAACTAAAATTTAAATGTTGGCGATGAGTTGCCAGTAAATACCTGGCCAGATTTTGTAAAGACCATAATACGGGTATTTTAGTTAACTGGTTTAATCTAGGTATTGCTTACATCATAAGTACTGACTAAGTACCTTTGGGCTTCAAGCGCTTCCTGATAGTTCTGGTATCGGCCATACAAGACCAGCCACCAACTTTGTCCATCACGCTGCCCCCTTTCTAAAATCAGCTCTGATCGAGCAATAGGGGTTTGTTGCAGATAATTTTCCCTTCGCTCCTCGGTGGTAAATGCTGCCAATTGGATACTGTAGTTTACACCCAAACCGGCGTCAGTAATCTCCCCTTCAGATGAAGCAGTGACATCAGTTAACGCCGTTTTGACAACCGGCTCTACCTGTTCCGACTCAGAGATTGAGTCTGTTGATCGGGAGAGTTCTGGTGCATGTTCAGATGCCGGGACGGAAACGCTGGCAGAATCTTCAAAATAGCCTTCCCGACAGCTCCACCCACTTCTGGAATCCGCGGCCTGGCAACTAAACCATTGTCCTGTACTTGCCGGTGCTTGTCCTGAATTAGATGAACAAGCGACAAGGCTGACAAATAACAGCGCGATAAGTGCTTTTAAAACGTCGGAGAGCTGACATT
>JAURLY010000254.1 GCA_030830945.1 Gammaproteobacteria bacterium
AGGATTCGAACCTCCGACCGCCTGGTTCGTAGCCAGGTACTCTATCCAGCTGAGCTACAAGCGCTTGATTCATCTGTATTTTTAGCAGGAGAGGGCCCCTGCGAAGGCGCGCTACTATAGGGATTCGACCTTGCCCAGTCAATACCGATGAGCGACAAAATCCTTCAAAATGCTAGAATAAACCGATCTTTTATCCACGACCAGTCATGATTATTGAACAACAGATTACAGACCGTATTAAGCAAGCTTTCAACCCAGAGTATTTGGCGGTTGTTAATGAGAGCCACATGCACTCTGTACCGGAAAACTCAGAGACTCACTTCAAGGTAGTTGCTGTAGCCGAGGATTTTGCCAACAAAAGAGCCGTGCAAAGGCACCAGGCTGTTTATGCACTTTTGCCTGATTTGATGAGAAACCCAATTCATGCATTGGCACTGCAGCTGTATTCTCCTGAAGAGTGGTCGAAAAATACTGAAGTCAGGGAGTCTCCCAACTGTATGGGTGGAAGTAAGGCAGGTTAATCCTGGTCAATGGCTTTTTTTAGATTGTCGAAGTATTGAGGGACAATTTTCCCAGCTAAACCGTAGTGGCTTTCATCGAATCCAGTGTATCTGCTGGCGGCCTCGAGATTGAGCTCCACAGTTTTTGCTCCGAAAGAGCTTGCAACCTGCTTGAAGCCTGCCGCAGGGTAAACCGTTCCGGACGTGCCGATCGAGATGAACAGGTCGCAGCCAGCCAGTAAGCTTTCGATTAAATCCATGGATTTTGGGATTTCACCAAACCAGACAATGTCAGGTCTGAGTGTTCCCTGGATTCCACAACATTGACATTGGGTTTTGGTATCAATTGAGGTTTGGCAATCAAAGCGTTTACCGGAGCGTGTGCAGACAATTTTTTGCAATTCGCCGTGCATGTGGATGACATTGGAAGATCCGGCGCGTTCGTGAAGGTTGTCGACGTTCTGGGTGATGATGCTGAGTTTTCCCACGTAGGTTTTTTGGAATTCAGCCAGCGCTATGTGGGCGTTGTTAGGGTGCAGCTCACTTGATAGCAGCTGCTGCCGACGCTGGTTATAAAATCGATGTACTAATTCTGGGTTAGCGGCGAATGCCTCAGGGGTGGCAACTTCCTCCACAGCGTGATCTTCCCATAGGCCATTATTGTCCCGAAAAGTTTTTAGTCCAGATTCGGCAGATATACCCGATCCGGTAAGGACAACAATGGAGTGGATTTTTGACATAGTTACAGCATAGTTAAACCTACCCATATTAATAGACAAAGGTGATATTTCTACTGCTTTTTTTCGTGTTTTTTTATTAAAAAAAATGTGTAAAAAGTAGCCAAAATTAGGTTGACCTGCCTAAAAAACGCGATTACCTTGCGCCCTGTTGGAAGTCGGTAATTTCGATGATTTTCAACTGGGTATCCTAAGCAATTAGGTCGCGATTTTTGGTGTCATTTTGTAGTGAGGTGACATTGTGAGTGATGAAGATCTAGATCTAGACGAAGAACTGGAAGATGATGAAGAAGTTGAAGTTCTTATAGCTGGCAGATCGGAAGCATTAGGCGGTGATAGCCGTCGACGCCTCGAGGATAAACTCGAGGAGATAAGGCTCCGAAAGCAAATGCAAGACTACGATTTCTAAACACATCGTCTGACATTTTTCTGACCCCTCAGATCCGGCTGCAAGCTTGCTTGCAGCCACAACCTTCGATTGCAGCTATAATCCCGCTGCATTTTTAAGTATTTACATTCCATGATCCCTGAACTTGGTCATTTGGCGCTTATTTTCGCGCTTGTTTTCTCCCTAGCCCAAACCTTTACACCTATGTGGGGCGTGCGTCAGCAATCCGCCGCCATGATGCATGCGGCGGTGCCGTTAACTCTGATGGTGTTTTTGCTGACTTTTGTGAGCTTTGTGTTTCTGGAAATCAGTTTTTTACAAAACGATTTCAGTCTGGTCTATGCGGCTAATAACTCCAACTCGCTTTTGCCCTGGTACTACAAATTTTCTGCAGTTTGGGGTGCTCACGAAGGCTCCATGTTGTTGTGGGTGCTCATTTTGGTGGGCTGGAGCCTGGCTGTTGCAGTGTTGAGTGGCAATTTGCCAACAGAGGTGAGAGCGATCGTCCTGTCTGTGCAGGGTGCCCTAGCTGTCGGGTTTTTCCTGTTTATTTTGTTAACCAGCAATCCATTTGATCGGATGCTGCCGTTTCCCGCAGCTGAGGGTTCAGATTTAAACCCATTGTTGCAAGATTTTGGATTGATTGTTCATCCGCCTCTACTTTATATGGGTTATGTAGGATTATCAGTGGCTTTCAGTTTCGCTGTGGCCGCCCTAATCCTTGGTCGTCTCGATGCTGAATGGGCGCGTTGGTTGCGGCCATGGACAAATGTCGCATGGGCTTTCTTGACCGGAGGTATTGCACTGGGAAGTTGGTGGGCTTATTACGAGCTGGGCTGGGGTGGCTGGTGGTTCTGGGACCCGGTTGAAAATGCATCCCTAATGCCCTGGCTGCTGGGAACGGCATTGGTGCATAGCCTGGCTGTATCTGAAAAGCGCAATATGTTTAAGCGCTGGACCCTGATAATGGCCCTTTTTGCCTTTAGCCTTAGTCTGCTTGGAACCTTCCTGGTACGCTCCGGTGTGCTGACCTCCGTTCATGCCTTTGCGTCCGACCCTGAGCGCGGGGTCTTTATCCTGCTTTTCCTGTCTATTGTTATTGGCTCATCGCTACTGCTTTATGGTCTGAGGGTAAAAGATCTCAAAGCATCACCCGGCTTTGTCCCTGTTTCCCGTGAGACCGCGTTGTTGATTAACAACGTGATGTTTGTACTCATGTGCTCGGTCGTGTTGCTCGGTACGCTTTATCCCCTGGTTATCGACATGTTTGGCCTTGGCTCTGTATCCGTAGGCCCTCCATACTTCAATTTGTTTGCAGCTCTGATATTTACCCCGTTGCTATTAATCATGGCGCCAGGTCAGCTTATGCGCTGGAAACG
>JAURLY010000255.1 GCA_030830945.1 Gammaproteobacteria bacterium
ACGCGAGTCATTGGAGGGGCGTCGACGGACATTGGTCTCTTGTGAGTCGTCCTTGGCGGATTTCGTTTCAGAGGTTTTGGCCTCTGAGTCTGCTTTAATCGCTTTGGCTCTCTCGTCAGATTGCTCGACATTACTTCTCAGTTCCTGATTGTTATCACGGTCAGGAGCGCCTCTTCTGCTGCTGCGAGAATCAGATCGACGGCGATTGCTATTTCTTCCGCCTCTATTTGCGTTGTCGCCACCAGCAGTAGCGCTGTCGCTATCGCTGCCTTGGCCATTATTCCGCTGGTTACGTTGATTGCGCTGATTGCGGGATTTTGTCTCGACTTTCGGTTGTTCTTCCTCGGCGGAAAATAAGCCCTTAAGGACATTAGCCACCTTGCTGATAAGGCCGGCTTCGCCAGGCTTAGTTTCCGCCTGCTGGACGGCGACTTTTGCTTGAGGCCGTCTCCGGTTTTTACGTTCGTCGCGCTGCTCCTGGGTTCTTTCCGGGGCAGGACTGCTGTGACCGACTGCTTTAACAGCAGGTTGTTTGGGCGCTTCGAGTGGGTTAGACAGAAGAGCCTCAACGCTGGTCATTTCTTCGGCCAGGGGGTTGTCGATTTTGTAGCTGGCTATCGGTTCTTCGCCATCCTGAAGACGAATTCGGCGAATTGAGTAATGTGGAGTCTCAAGTTCGGGGCGAGGGATTACCAGTATGCGGACATTGCCTTGGCGTTTCTCCAGCTCAAAGATAGCCGCACGCTTCTCATTGAGAAGAAAGGCGGCGACTTCATTGGGTACGAAAGCGTGAACTTCCTTGGTGAATTCTTTTTGGGCCTCTTCCTCGACAAGACGAAGGATAGATAATGCCAGGGAGCGAATCCCGCGAATTGTGCCCTGACCAGTACAGCGTGGGCAGGACTCGAATATGGTCTCCTCAAGGGATGGACGCAGTCGCTGGCGTGACATTTCCAGAAGTCCAAATTTTGAGATTCGGTTGATTTGTACGCGCGCGCGGTCAATAGAGAGCGCCTGCATCATTCGGTCTTCTACCGCTTTGCGATTCTTTGGTGGGGTCATATCGATAAAGTCGATAACAACCAGCCCGCCCAAATCCCGGATGCGCAGTTGACGGCCAATTTCATCGGCTGCCTCAAGGTTGGTCTGCAGGGCAGTGGTCTCGATATCCTTTCCCTTAGTAGCGCGGGAGGAGTTAATATCGATAGAGACCAGCGCTTCGGTGCGGTCAATAACAATTGAGCCGCCGGAAGGCAGTTTCACTTCCCGCTCAAATGCCGTTTCGATTTGGTTCTCGATTTGATATCGATTGAAAAGCGGCAAGTCATCTTCGTAAAACTTTACCTTGCTTTTGTAGTCGGGCATGACCTGCGTAATAAACGCATTTGCCAGCTGAAATGCCTCCCAGCTGTCGACGATGACTTCGCCAATACTGGGGCGCAGGTAATCGCGAATCGCGCGAATGATGACGTTGCTTTCCTGAAAGAGGAAGTGTGGAGCAGGGGCTTCGCTGCTCTCTTTAACGATCGAATCCCACAATTGCAGCAGATAGTCGAGATCCCACTGGAGTTCTTCGGCATCGCGGCCAACGCCGGCAGTACGAACGATGAAGCTCATCCCTTTGGGTATGGTCAAATCGCGCATGGCGTCCTTGAGATCAGAGCGATCATCGCCTTCAATTCGACGTGAGATACCACCCCCACGTGGGTTGTTCGGCATAAGCACCATGTAACGTCCAGCAAGGCTGATAAACGTGGTCAGGGCTGCGCCCTTGTTGCCGCGTTCTTCTTTCTCAACCTGAACAATAACTTCAGTTCCTTCCTTCAAGACCTCACTGATCTTGGGCCGGCCACTGGATTTGCTGCCTTTGTTGAAATATTCGGAAGAGATTTCCTTGATAGGAAGAAAACCATGTCGGTCCATGCCGTAATCCACAAATGCGGCTTCCAGGCTGGGTTCGATACGTGTGATTTTTCCTTTGTAGACATTGGCAAGTTTCTGCTCTTTGCCGCGAGCTTCGATATCCAGATCGTAGAGTTTTTGTCCATCTACCAGTGCAACCCGAATTTCTTCAGGCTGGGTGGCATTAATAAGCATGCGCTTCATAATTCAATTCCATCTAATAACGGAGTTGAACGTCAAAGCTTTGTGAGAAGATTTTAAACAGGAAATATCACCACAGGCCTAAGCCATGGTGTTGAATCAGACGCCTTGTGTAGGCATAAAACACATTGTATTCAGTCGGTTACCCTGTTTTGCCAAGGTATAAAAATCTTGGCGTATATATCGAATTTTCTCTTTTCCAGCCCTGTCTGTGTTTCTGATTTACTTCGGCTAATGCCGGGTGGCTGGAAGCTAATAAAACTTTGCGTAAAACTTCGTGTTGTTTTCAGCGAAGCTCGCACTTGGTCGAGCTTCAGGTTATCAAGTGCCTGGCGTTGATTGATTCGTTACAATAGCCGCCTTGGCTTGGGTTTCTACCTGATTGGCGCGCACTTTATCTGCGACTTATAACCAGGCCGTGCCCGACTATAGCAAATGCTTCTAACCTACTCAATCTAAAAAGATTTTTTATTTCATGCCCATAGATATGGATGTACCCAAACCAGAACAGACTGGTGTCCAGAACGTAGAAATTGATGCCTCATCGGATGGGCAGCGGCTGGATAATTTTTTGATAAAGCAGCTGAAAGGTGTGCCCAAAACATTTATTTACCGAAAATTACGGAAGGGTGAGGTGCGGGTGAACAGCAAAAGAGCCAAGCCCATGCAAAAGTTAAAAATGGGCGATATGGTACGTATTCCCCCTGTTCGACTTGCGCCGAAGGGTGAAGGTGAAAAGCCTGGCGAAGGCCTGCAAAAGCTTTTGCAGGATTCTATTATTTTTGAAGATGATTATTTGCTGGCGATTAACAAGCCCTCCGGCTTGGCAGTTCATGGGGGAAGCGGCCTCAAGTTAGGCGTGATCGAAAGTCTTCGAGCCATGGGTGTAGGCGGAAAATACCTAGAGCTGGCACATCGTCTCGATAGGGAAACCTCTGGATGCCTTTTGCTGGCAAAAAAACGATCAGCACTGGTTGAACTGCATAAAGCCCTTCGTGAGGGTGGGGCGGAGAAGACCTATCAGGCGTTGGTCGCCGGTAAATGGTCCAGGCGCGTAAAAACCATTGATGCACCTTTGCAAAAAAACACCGTTTCATCGGGAGAGCGGATGGTAAAGGTTCAGGAATCTGGCAAGGCATCCGTTACCCACTTTGCTATTGCCAGCGAGTTTAAGCAAGCCACCTTGCTAAATGTGAAGATCGATACAGGCAGAACCCATCAGATACGTGTGCATGCCCAGCTTGCCGGGCATCCTGTTTTGGGTGACGACAAATACAGTTCCAGGGAAGACCTGGCATTGGCCAAGTCTCTGGGAATAAAGCGACTATTCCTGCATGCGCAGAGGCTGCGGATCCGACATCCTGAGTCTGGTCAATGGCTAGAGTTGAACAGCCCTTTGCCAGAAGATCTGGAAAACATTTTAAAAAGACTGAAATAACCTATGCTCTATATTTTTGACTGGGACGGAACGCTTTGTGATTCCCTGTCCCTAATTACCACATCTATTCGGAGGTCCTGTGAGCACTTGGGGCTTCCAGTTCGCTCGGAAGAGGAAAATCGAAGCATTATCGGTTTGGGATTAAAGGAAGCGCTCGAACATCTTTATCCAGAAATACCAGATAACCAGCTTGATAAATTGATACTGGCGTATCGGGATCATTATCTCGCTGGAGATAAAAGCCAGCCATCACAATTGTATTCCGGTGTACAGGAGGTGCTCGATGAGTTGAGATCCCAAGGGCATCAACTTGCGGTTGCTACTGGAAAAAGCCGTCGTGGTCTGGATCGTGTGCTTGGCGAGCTGAAAATGCACCACTACTTTGAGCATAGCCGTTGTGCTGATGAAACGAGGTCTAAGCCGCATCCCTTGATGCTGCAGGAAATCCTGCAAGAGAGTGGCGCCCATCCGCGGGATGCCATTATGGTTGGTGATACTGATTTCGATTTGCTCATGGCGAAATCGGCATCCGTTCAAGCGATAGGGGTGAGCTACGGAGCGCATCCATTAGACCGAATTATGCAGGCCGAGCCTCACAGGATTATCGATCATATTTCAGAGCTGTTAGAGGATTAGGTCTTCTATCCCTACGGATTCAGGTTATGATCTTTCTGTCGCCAGAGAGGCGGAAAAGAATTAAAAGTAATGAAAGGCGAGGACGCAAATGCCCATGGATCTTCAGACGACACAGGCAGCCGTAATCGGTCTTGGGTATGTCGGTTTGCCACTTGCGGTTGAGTTTGGCAAAAAATATCCAACCATCGGATTTGATATCAATAAAGCAAGGATCCAGGCGTTAAAGGAAGGAAAAGACGCTACTCTGGAAGTGTCTACTCAAGAGTTGTCTGAATCCACGAAATTACGCTTCACATCTAACCCGGATGAGCTCTGCTCCTGCAATGTTTTTGTTGTTACTGTCCCCACACCAATTGATGAATACAAACGCCCTGATCTCAGACCGCTTTTGGGCGCAAGTGAAACTGTAGGGAAGGTTTTGACCAAGGGTAGTGTGGTTATCTTTGAGTCGACTGTATATCCAGGGGCAACTGAAGAAGATTGCGTGCCTATTCTTGAGGCCGAATCGGGCCTTAAAGTTAACGAGGGGTTTTTTGTTGGATATAGCCCGGAACGGATAAATACAGGGGATAAGCAGCATCGAGTGACCCAGATTCTGAAAGTCACCTCTGGCTCCACACCAGAAGCTGCACGTTTTATTGACTCGTTCTACCAGAGCGTTATTCCTGCGGGGACTCATCTCGCTCCGAGTATAAAAGTTGCTGAGGCCGCCAAAGTTATCGAGAACACACAGCGTGATCTCAATATTGCCCTGATAAACGAACTGGCCATGATCTTTAGCAAAATGGGGATAGACACATCCGATGTGTTGGCCGCTGCGGGAACAAAGTGGAACTTCCTGCCATTCAAGCCGGGCCTGGTTGGTGGCCACTGCATAGGTGTCGATCCTTACTATCTCACTCACAAAGCCCAGTCCATTGGATATCACCCCGAGGTGATTCTTGCTGGGAGACGCATTAATGATGGCATGAGTGAGTTTGTTGTTTCCGAACTGGTAAAAGAAATGCTGCGAAAAGGTATTCAGGTTGCGGGAGCACGTATTCTGGTGCTTGGGGTTACCTTTAAGGAAAATTGCCCTGATATTCGCAATAGTCGGGTGCCGGACATTGTCGAAGAGCTAAAGGAGTTCAATACACTGATTGATGTTTATGATCCCTGGGCGATTTCAGCAGAAACCGAAGCGGAATATGGTATTAGCCTGGTTGAGCCAGAAAAAAATGCTTATAACGCAGTTGTTTTGGCCGTGGCGCACGACGAATTCAGACAACTGGCGGATAACCTGGAGCAATATTTGCTGGAAACATCTGTTGTTTATGACCTCAAGCAGTTTCTTCCGAGTGACAAGGCTAATTTAAGACTTTAATGAATAATCGTTTATCCGCCATGAAAGTATTAAAAATAATATACGGGCATATCCCCTTTAAAAAACAATTGTTTACAGTTTTGAGGTTATTACCTTTGCCTGAACGCATATACAGACATTTACATTTTAGAGGTAGATATACATGCAGGTTTGGTTCGAAACAACAATTTAAGATCTATCACTGGGGTAACCAGGTCGAAAACGATTTATTTTGGGCTGGATATTGAAATCATTGGGAAGCTACGTCTCTAAGAGTATGGGCGGCTATGTGTGCAAGAGCTGATGTTGTTTTTGATATTGGGGCTAATACGGGCGTTTATGCTTTGGCAGCCCAAGCGATTAACCCTTCAGCGAAAATTTTTGCTTTTAAGCCGGTTGAAAGAGTTTTTCAAAAACTTCGAGTTAATGCTCAATTAAATGATGAAAAAATTAGTGTACAACAACTTGCAGTTTCAAACTTTTCAGGCGAGATAGAAATATATGATGCTAATACAGAACATGTCTATTCTGCGTCTGTGAGACCTGACCTCTTATCTAAATCCATTCCTGAAAAAGACCTGATTTGTACTCGAGTGCCGTCGATTAGAATGGATGATTTTTTTAAAAAGGAAGCGATATCTACAGAAAATAAAATTATCGTAAAAATAGATGTGGAAATGCACGAACCAGAAGTTTTTGAGGGTTTTGGTAAAGCAATTTCCGAATATCGCCCCATCTTCCTTGTCGAGGTACTTAGTAGAGAATTAGGTAATAAAATATCAGAAATACTAGAACCACTTTCTTATGTTTATTTTTCCATAGAAGAAAGTTTAGCTGTTGAGCGAGTTAGAGAATTAGGACTGTTAGATAGAAATTATCTAGCTATTCCTGTTGAGCACCCCTTCATTCATGAGTTGGAAAAGTCAAAAAAGCATTCTGATTGGCTACTAGGATAAAGATATGGCAAAAATACTAGTCACCGGTGCGGCAGGTTTTATTGGCTTTCACTCCAGTTTGCGCCTGCTTGAAAGGGGAGACGAAGTTGTTGGACTGGATAACCTCAATGACTACTACGACGTCAATTTAAAATATGCCCGTCTGGAACAACTCAAAGTTTTCCCGAATTTCCACTTTGTTCAGATGGATTTGGCGGATCGGGAAAAAATGCCTCAATTGTTTGCCGAAGAAAAATTTGACCGGGTATTAAACTTGGCCGCCCAGGCTGGTGTGCGGTATTCGCTTAAAAATCCCCATTCATACGTCGACAGCAATGTGGTCGGTTTCGTAAACATCCTGGAAGGCTGTCGACATAACAATGTTGAACACCTGACCTATGCATCTAGTAGTTCAGTCTACGGCCTAAATACCACAATGCCATTTTCGATTCACCACAACGTGGATCATCCTGTTTCACTTTATGCCGCCTCCAAAAAAGCCAACGAGCTGATGGCGCATACTTATTCTCACCTTTATGACTTACCAACCACAGGACTCAGGTTTTTTACCGTTTATGGCCCCTGGGGTCGGCCCGATATGGCGTTGTTCCTGTTTACTAAAGCGATTCTCGAAGGCAAGCCTATTGATGTGTTCAACTACGGCAAAATGAAGCGCGACTTCACCTATATCGATGATATTGTCGAGGGTGTGATTCGAGTACTGGATAACATCGCTGTGCCAAATGCCAACTGGAAAGGCGATGTGCCTGACCCTGGCACAAGTTGCGCGCCATACAAGCTCTACAACATAGGCAATAACAATCCTGTCGAATTGATGGACTATATAGGCGCGATTGAATCTGCTCTGGGCATGACGGCTGAAAAGAACATGCTGCCAATCCAGCCGGGTGATGTACCTGCAACTTATGCCGATGTGGCTGATCTGGTTGCTGATGTTGGCTTCAAACCAGAGACATCTGTTCAAGAGGGCATCGCTCGATTTGTTGACTGGTATCGACTGTATTATTTCGTTTGATAGCAAGCCAAATATGAACTCTCTGAAGTCAATACTGCTTAGACAGGGAAGTATAGGTGCTCTCATGCACTTGGGAGCAATGTTGTCGGGTTTTATAAGTGCAATCATTCTTGCAAGAGCTCTTGGGGCAGAGGGCTTAGGTGTCTATGCTGCAACTTTTGCCCTTTTAACTATATGTAGTATGCCTCTGGAGTTCGGGCTGCCCTCCCTGGTTACAAGAGAAGTAGCTAAGTACTGGCAAACAGATGACCATTCACATATTCGTGGGTTGCTTAAATTTAGTTTTTTTTCACAGCCTTTGCTTTCCCTCCACTAGCTTTGCTGGCTGCTTTTCTTGTCACGATATCCCCCTGGAGCGCGGAACTGGTTACCCAAGATTTATGGTGGCTGCTGTTGGTATATATATATTTGAATGGAGTAAAAAGTGTGGGGGCAGCTTTTCTCTCTGGATCTCATGCATTGGTAAGGGCCCAGTTCCCATCACTGGTACTGTCACCCTTTAGTTTCCTGAATAAAGGGGAAAATTCGAGCACGAGTTTTGAGTATTTTCCAGGCTGGTTTTTTGCTCGGCTATCGTAGCAATCCCGCTCTCGCTGAGACAAGCGTTAACTGCTTTAATGGGTCTTTTTTCTTTGACAGATCAGATACATATCCCTATCATGGCGCGCCCTGAGATGACCCCGGCCAAGACTATGCTTCCCAAGATCGTTGATCCCAGAAGATTGGCAGATCAGGGAGCGACCCTGAAAGGCTCTGTGGCAGCAGAAAATTTGCCCAGAATCAGTCAGGATGCCGTTCCCTTATCGGAGGTTCAGGTCGAGTTGGCTTTTACCCGGGGAGATCAGGGAAGAATCGGTGTAAAAGGGTTTGTCAGCGGGCAATTTGAATTGATGTGCCAGCGCTGCATGGACACTGTTGTTACCGAGGTAACGCAGCCGGTTGATCTGGTTGTTGTTTGGAACGACGACCAATCACGTTCCGTTCCAAGAGAGCTTGATCCTTGGGAAGTGGATGAGCAGGCAAACCTGTTCGAACTGATAGAAGATGAGATTTTATTGGCCTTGCCGCTTGTTGCGAAGCACCCGGTGGGGCAATGCCAGCCTCCGAAAATTCCCGAACAGGGCATTCCGGAGCCGGAAGAAGGTCGTCAAAAGCCTTTTGAAATTTTGAAAGAACTAACGAAGCCTTCAGACAAATAAGTCTGCTGGCGTTACAGAAGGTCGGTAGATGTTCTGTAAAGCAAGATTAATCGTATATTTGGGAGCATCAAATGGCTGTTCAAAAAAGCAAAGTAACTCGCTCACGTCGGGGTCAGCGCCGTTCACACGACTCATTGTCTGAAGCGGCATTATCGGTAGACCCGGTTTCTGGCGAAAAGCATCGTCGTCATCAAATTACGGCGGACGGTTTTTACCGTGGTCGCAAGGTCGTTGAGACCAAAAACGACGTCGTCGAAATAGAAGAATAACTTTCACCTTGGCAGCTGAATCGTTGGTTGCCGGTAAATTGTCGGGTTTATCCACGACTAATTTATGACGCGTATCGCTGTTGATTTGCAAGGAGGAGACTTAGGGTCTCCTCCTTTTGTTTTGGGCGTGCTGGATGTTCTGGAACGCTGTCCAGATTTGCAAGTCATTCTATTGGGTGACACAGAGCCCGATTCGCTTCCGGAAAAAATTGCCTCCCGGGTAGAATTTATCAAAATCATGGTGTCGGTCGACTCTCATGAAAGTCCATCAAGCGCTCTTCGGAATAAGGGCGATTCCTCCATGGCCACGGCTATTCGCCTTTTGGCTGGAAACAAGGTCGATGCAGTAGTCAGTGCGGGCAATACAGGTGCGCTGGTTGGGTTTGGTGTCCAGATCCTGGGCGTTTCGGACGGGGTGTCACGTCCAGCGATTGGTGCGGCTATTCCCACCCATGTTGGTAAAACCTGGCTGCTTGATGTGGGAGCTACCCTTAACGATTCTGCTGAAAGATTAATTGAGCTTGCAAAGATAGGCTCGGCGCTCAGTCGCGTTTCTGAAAACATACAAAAGCCGCGTATATCCCTGCTAAATGTTGGCAGTGAAGCCAATAAAGGGACAGCAGAGCACAAATTAGCGGCTTCCCAGCTGCAAGAAATGGCGGATCTGGAATTTGCGGGCTATGTCGAAGGCGATGGGCTGTTCAACGGCAGGCAGGATGTCGTTGTCTGTGACGGCTACACCGGCAATATAACGATAAAAACTGCTCAGGGATTGTCTCGATTGCTGCAGGAAGAGCGCGATCTGGCCTATAACTCCTCGGTGCTTGCCCGGCTTGCCTTGGCACTCGCCAAGCCTGCCATTAAGAAATTTTCGAAACGAATCAATCCTTCACTATATAATGGTGCGCCTTTGCTTGGCTTAAATGGCCTCATCGTCAAAAGTCATGGCAGTGCTGACCAACAGTCATTTGCCAATGCAGTTCAGGTTGCTGTGAATATGGCTAACAATGGGCTCGTCTCGGCAATAAATGCGGATGTACGGGTATAACAATCAATGACAAGGCTTAAGAAGGGGAGTAGATGACCCAGCCTAATCTAGCATTTGTATTTCCCGGTCAGGGATCACAGAAAATAGGCATGCTGGCAGATATAGCCAAGCAACATGAGTCGCTTCTGGAAACCTTTGACGGAGCGTCTGAGCAACTTGGCTATGACCTTTGGGATCTTTCCCAATATGGTAGTCAGGAAGAAATCAGCCGGACGGAGATTACCCAGCCATTGCTTCTTACTGCCAGTGTCGCAATTTGGCGGCTCTGGCAATCATTGGATGGCGCTATGCCTGCGGCGATGGCCGGTCACAGTTTAGGTGAGTGGTCGGCACTGGTATGTGCAGGTGTGGTGGACTTTCTTGACGCACTCAACCTGGTACAAAAACGTGCCAAGTATATGCAGACAGCCGTTCCTGCCGGACAGGGTGGCATGACGGCCATTGTAGGGCTTGAGGACGAAAAAATACGGGATGCGTGTAATTCTGTATCAAATGGTGCAGTAGTCACCCCGGTAAACTTTAATGCCCCAGGGCAGGTCGTCATCGCTGGCGAAGCCGAGGCGGTAGCCAGGGCAGGCGAAGCCTGTAAAGACGCAGGTGCCAAAAGAGCATTGCCTTTGCCTGTAAGTGGTCCATTTCATACCAGTCTCATGCAGCCTGCGGCTGATAAGCTGGTCAAGGATATGGAAGACGTTGATTTTAACTCACCCCAGATTCCCGTGATCCACAATGTCACTGTGTCTGCTGAAACAGATCCTGCCGTTATTAAACAACTTATGATTCGACAGATCACCGGGCCGGTTCCCTGGGTTTCTACCCTAGAAAAACTGGCCGAAATGGGGGTTCAAACCCTGGTTGAGTGTGGGCCTGGCAGGGTTTTATCCGGTCTTAATCGTCGCATTTTGCGCGATTTGGATAATCAGGCCACAGATACTTTGGACACGCTTCAAGCAGCTGTGTCAGCAACCAAATAGAGAGGAGTCAGCATGTCTTTGGAAGGAAAAATTGCTTTGGTGACGGGTGCCAGTCGGGGTATTGGTGCTGCCATCGCCGAAGTCTTAGGTACCGCTGGAGCAACCGTTATTGGTACGGCAACCAGTGAAAGTGGCGCGGAAGCCATAAGTCAGCGTTTTAAAGAGCAGTGTGTTTCGGGTAAGGGGGCGCAGCTAAATGTCACCCAACCAGAATCTGTTGAACAACTGATCAAGGCCATTACTGATGAATTCGGCGCTCCGACCATCCTGGTTAATAACGCAGGTATTACTCGTGACAATCTGATGTTACGGATGAAAGATGACGAATGGAATGATGTCATTGATACCAATTTGAATGCGGTTTTTCGAGTAACCAAAGCTTGTTTGCGAGGCATGACCAAGGCTCGCTGGGGGCGAATTATCAACATTAGCTCCGTTGTAGGCAGCATGGGAAACATGGGTCAATGTAACTATGCAGCCACAAAAGCAGGGGTTGCGGGCTTCGCCAGGTCACTTGCAAAAGAAATTGGTGGTAGGAGAATTACGGTAAATACGGTCGCTCCAGGCTTCATAGACACCGATATGACCAAGGTTTTGGAGGATGCACAAAAAGATACAATGCTTTCTATCATTCCTTTGCAACGTCTTGGAAAACCAGAAGAAATTGCCTCAGTGGTAGGCTTCCTTTCTTCGGAGGGAGCGGCCTATATCACCGGTGAAACCATCCATGTTAATGGTGGGATGTATATGAATTAGCGCCAAAATAGTGCGCAAAGAAGCCTTTTGCTATATGACCGAAGTATGTAAAATGGCCGCCTCTCGATTTCAGGCTTACACTTAACTTAACTTTTTAGCATTTCCTGAAATCCACGGTTACTTAAATTTATGGGGAGACCAAAAAATCATGAGTGACATCGAACAACGCGTAAGAAAGATCGTTGCCGAACAACTCGGTGTTAACGAGGACGAAGTGAAAAACGAAGCCTCTTTCGTAGACGATCTTGGTGCAGATTCGCTCGATACAGTAGAGCTCGTTATGGCTTTGGAAGAAGAATTCGAAACCGAAATTCCTGACGAAGAAGCAGAAAAAATTTCGACTGTTCAACTGGCTATTGATTACATCAATAATAATCTCGCCTAAGTACAAGTCTGGAATCGCAAGGACCGGTTGGATTTGAATCCAGCCGGTTTTTTTGTGCCTGTCGTTTGAGATGAGAAATGTCAGAAACCTGGTGGTTTAATGGCCAACAAACAGCAATGATTCCGGCTTATAGCCGTGGTCTTGCGTATGGGGATGGCTTGTTCGAAACCATTCGGGTGGTGGAAAGTGATATCCCATTATTGTCATACCACCTTTCCAGACTTGAGAGAGGGGCAGACAGATTGGGCCTCGTTCTGAACTGGGCGGCAGTAGATTCAGCGATTGCGCAGGCCGTTTCCTCTGGTGGCCAAGGTCAATATGTGCTCAAACTCATTTGCACTCGATCAGGTCAAGCAAAAGGTTATATGCCAGACGAGAGTAATGTGGACATTTTGCTTAGGCTCTCGCCCCTTTGGATTGAAAGTGAATCCAAAAGCCTCAAAGCAGAATTATGCGACACAAGACTCGCCTGCCAACCCGCACTTGCCGGA
>JAURLY010000256.1 GCA_030830945.1 Gammaproteobacteria bacterium
CTTTTTTCGCAAAGAGTATCTTGCAAAACCACTAACAAACGCCTAGAATCGCGCGCCCCTGAGATGGGGGAATGCTTTTCCTTATCTCGGCTCCTTGCCTCACCACTTCCAACCGGTTGATGGGAGGCTATTTAATCCACGAGGAGAGACAGTGAGACATTACGAAATCGTGTTTATGGTCCACCCGGACCAAAGCGAGCAAGTGCCGGCTATGATCGAGCGCTATAGCAAGGCCATTACCGACGACAAGGGTTCAGTACACCGTGTCGAAGATTGGGGTCGTCGCCAACTCGCATACCCAATTCAAAAAATTCACAAAGCGCACTACGTCATGTTGAACGTAGAGTGCACCAAAGCTGCTCTTGAAGAGCTGACAACTAACTTCCGTTATAACGATGCGGTTCTGCGTAATCTGGTAATCGTTCGTGACGAAGCCGAACTTGGTGAGTCCCTCATCATGAAAGCTGAGCGCGAAGAGAAAGAACGTGACTCTGCCCGCTCAGCTGCGGCTGAAGCCAAGGCCGCTTCTGATCAAGCCAGAGAGGCTGAAGAAGTAGAAGAAGCCGAAGAAGCAGAGGAAGTTGAAATCGAGGAAGCCGAAGAAGAAAGTGCTTCTGAAGAAAAAGCTGATGAGGAGGACAAGTAATGGCTAGATTTTCACGACGTCGCAAATTTTGCCGCTTCACAGCTGAAGGTGTAGACAGCATCGATTACAAAGATCTCGATACCCTGAAACAATACGTTGGTGAGAACGGCAAGATCGTTCCTAGCCGCATCACCGGTACCAAGGCTCGCTATCAGCGTCAGCTGGCAACCGCGATCAAACGCGCTCGCTATCTGGCCTTGTTGCCTTATACCGACAACCACAAATAATTGGAGTTGTAGGATGCAAGTAATTCTTTTGGAAAAAATTGGCCGTCTGGGCGACATTGGCGATCAGGTCGATGTTAAATCCGGGTTTGGTCGTAACTTCCTTGTCCCACAAGGAAAAGCAGTTCCTGCAACGGCTGAGAACATTGCCATGTTTGAAGAGCGTCGTGCAGAGCTCGAAGCTGCATCTGCAGAAAAGCTTACGGCAGCTCAAGGTCGCGCAAAACTCATTGAAGCGATGAGTGAAATTAGTATCGTTGCCAATGCCAGTGAAGAAGGCAAACTGTTCGGTTCTGTCGGAACTCGTGAGATTGCTGATGCGGTAACGGCAGCTGGGCAAGAAATTGAAAAAGCTGAAGTGCTGTTGCCTGAAGGTGTGATTCGTGAAGTTGGCGAATACGACATCGATTTGCAGCTGCATGCAGATGTCACAACATCTGTTAAGTTGATTATTTCAGCCGAATAATTTTATTGGCGATCAGTAGGCCTGGCCTGCTTGATGGAGACCGGAATGACCTCAATGGTGATTCCGGTTTTTTTTTATCTGAACTAAAGGCTAGAATAGCTCGGCTCCGGCTCAGGAAAATAATTCCCGAGCCCAAGTTTAAGGCGGAAAGTTTGCATGACCTCTGAAGTTCGCGTCCGAACACGTATATGGCCTAAAAACGGGCGCAAGTTCATTTTGGTCGCCAACTCCAAAGGCGGCAGCGGAAAAAGCACATTGGCTACCAATTTGGCGGCGGCCTATGCACGACTGGGATTTGCTACCTCCCTGGTTGACTGTGATCAGCAGCGTTCATCGCTAGCCTGGATGGAAATGCGCCCGCCGATGGCACCACCAATAACCGCGGTTAGCGGTTGTGCTGAGGTCGGTGTGCCGCAGTTGGACTGGGCCCTGCGGGTTTCTCCAGACACAAGCCGGGTCATTGTCGATAGTCCTGTCGCTATGCGGGATCAGCGTTTATACGACACTTTGCAGAAGTTTGATGACATATTAGTGCCAGTATTGCCCTCTGCGGTAGATATACGGGCGACCACCGAATTTTTGAAAGAAGTTTATATATCGCCTGGCTTTCGCACCTCCAATAAAAGACTTTTTGTTATTGGCAATCGCGTGGATAAGCGCAATAAGTATTTTCATCAGTTAAGCCGATTTTTGAAGCGTATGGGTTCACATGAAGTGATGACTTTGCCAGACTCATACGTTTTTCTCCGCTGTGCCGATGAAGGTATTGGCGTGGCAGATCTGAATGACTCGGCACGCTATGAAGAAGCGCGTATATCCATGCTAAAAATTATTAACGCGATAGAAACCAAGGTATGACTGAAAACGTGGTGAATATCTCCGGTTCTGAGTCCACGCCGCGACGAGGTTCCGGACCGTTGCCACATTCGCTGGAAGCGGAGGCGGCAGTTATTGGCGGGTTAATGCTAGCAGGCGATAAGGCGTATGACAGTATTGCCAGCCTGGTTCAGAGAGAAGATTTCTTTGATCCCCGACATCAGCAAATCTTCGATTCCCTGGGTCGTCTGGCTGAAGAACAGCAGCCCTATGATCCCATTACTATTTGTGACGAGCTTAATAGTCGCAAGCAGTTAAATCAGGCAGGAGGAGCCAACTATATCTCCGAGTTGGCGGCCAACACGCCCAGTGCGGCCAATATTGAAGCCTATGCCCGTATCGTTAGCGAGCAAGCTACCCTACGCAAATTGATCGGGGCAGCCAGTGAGATCATCAGCCTCAGTCATAACCCTGGCGGGGCCACAGCGGATTCCCTGCTGTCTTCTGCGGAGCAAAGTTTTCTGGAAATTTCAGAAGGCCGGCCTCGCGATAACGGTTTTATTAATGTAGATAATCTCTTAAAAGGTGCAATAGACCGAATTGAAGAGCTCTATGAGTCTGGCAACACCATTACCGGTGTCACGACAGGCTTTACCGATCTGGATGAAAAAACCTCGGGTTGGCAACGTGCAGACCTGATCATTATTGCGGCCCGCCCATCTATGGGAAAGACGGCACTGGCGTTAAACATGGTGGAATCAGCTTTGTTTTCTTCGGAAAAACCGGTGTTGGTTTTCAGCCTGGAAATGCCTGCTGAAGCACTGGTGATGCGTCTGCTTGCCTCAATTGGCAAAATTCAGCTCAAGCATATCCGCGATGGCAACCTTACCGGCGATGACTGGGACAAACTTGCCAAAGCCGCGGCAAAACTCAAGGGGCGAAAACTCTTTATTGATGATACGCCTGGGCTGACACCCACCGATGTTCGCGCCCGTGTTCGTCGTTTGGCGCGTGAGCAGGGTTCAAACCCGGCAATGGTGATGCTGGACTACCTTCAATTGATGACCACAGCCGGTCCCAGCGAAGGCAGGGTTCAGGAAATATCGGAAATTTCGCGATCCATGAAACAGGTAGCCCGGGAGTTTGATTGCCCGCTATTGGCGCTTTCCCAGCTCAATCGCGGGGTAGAGCAACGGCCTAATAAGCGACCAATGAACTCAGACCTAAGGGAGTCCGGGGCGATTGAGCAGGATGCAGATGTGATCGTATTTATCTATCGGGATGAATACTATAACGAAGACAGTCAGGACAAAGGTATTGCCGAGATTATTCTCGGCAAGCAGCGTAATGGTGAAATAGGTACAGTACGCTTGCAGTTCCAGGGCGAATACACTCGCTTCAATAATCTGGCGCCAGAATTTCGAGCTCCAGAACACGACTAATATTCTTTAATAAATCTTTTATGGCTCTTCAGGTAATTCGGGGTATCAGCCAACTGCGCTCTGTGTTGGATAAGCATCGCCAGACAGGCGAGCGCATAGTCTGTGTCCCTACCATGGGAAATCTGCACGAAGGCCACATGGCCTTAATTCAACTGGCACACAAGCATGGTGAAGTGGTCGTGGCCACCATCTTTGTCAATCCCCTGCAATTTGGCTTGAATGAGGATTGGGACCAGTATCCGCGTACCTTTGACTCTGATGTCGACAAACTCAATTCAGTAAATTGCCATTACTTGTTCTTTCCAACAGACGAGGAAATGTACCCCTTCGGTATGGATAACCAGACTCGGGTTTTTTGTCCTACGATGACCGACGTGCTTTGCGGGGCCAGCCGACCTGGGCACTTTGAAGGTGTGACCACTGTGGTGACCAAACTCTTTCATATTGCGGACCCGGATGTGGCTATTTTCGGTGAGAAAGACTGGCAGCAACTCGCCGTGATCCGTCGAATGGTTGCGGATCTATGTATGCGGGTCAAAATTGTGGGCGCGCCCATTGCTCGAGATCACGATGGTTTGGCGCTTAGCTCACGAAATGCGTTTATCAGTGAAGATGAGAGGCCGAGAGCCAATCAACTCAATAAATCCCTGAATTGGGCCAGAGAGCAAATTCTCTCAGGCAACAAAGATTATGGCCGCATAGAGGCACAGGCCAAACAACAGATCCTTGACGCCGGCTTTCGTCCAGATTACTTTTCTGTGTGCAATGCACAAAATTTAGCTCCAGCGCTGGACGAAGACACTGATTTGGCTATACTGGGCGCCCTTTTTACTGAGGGCGCGCGTCTCATAGACAACGTCCAGTTGAAAATCGAAAGGTAAGTACTTACTGACCATGTTGACCAATATGCTCAAGGCAAAACTTCATTTAGCAACGGTTACCCAAGCCGAGTTGCACTACGATGGTTCCTGTGCGATTGATGAAGACCTGATCGAAGCCGCAGGTATGCGCGAGTTCGAAGCGATTGATATTTACAATGTAAATAACGGAGAGCGATTTACGACCTACATCATAAAAGGTCAGCGCGGCTCAAAAATGATCTCCATGAATGGCGCAGCTGCTCGCAAAGTGCAAGTAGGCGACCGTGTCATCATTGCAACTTACGGCCAGTATTCAGAAGCAGAGCTGCAAAGCTTTAAGCCAAAATTGGTTTATCTGGACGAAAATAACAATATCACCAGAACCAACAAGACCATTCCCGTTCAGGCCGTTTAACGCTAGACGCTCGGCAATATTTCTTCAAAATCCCCATATATCTTTTCATTTCTCCCAATGTGGAATTCCCTTGAAGACGGGATTATTTTTTCTAATTTTCAGGGAGTACCTGACTTGCGCGCCAGCAAGCCAGCGGGCTTAATGTATATACAATTCCATTTTTAGCATTCGACGTTTAATTAATGAGCCTGATTGACGATTTTATTAGCAAGCACCATCTTCCAGAGAGTTTTCGGAAAGTGGCGACTAACCATTACCTCCCCTTATGCCAGCAGGTTAAAAACTGGCGTTCAGAGAAAAAAAACAGCTCCAAAGAACCTCTGATACTTGGTATGAATGGCGCTCAAGGCACTGGAAAGTCAACATTGGCGGACTTTATTGCAGAAGTTCTCATCGACGAAGATGGTGCAGAAGTAGCGGTGCTGTCGATTGATGACTTTTACCTGACCCTGGAGGATCGCCAAAGGCTGGCCAAAGATATCCACCCACTTTTAACAACTCGAGGTGTCCCCGGGACACATGACCTCCCCTTGGCATTTAAAACCATGAATGCGCTGATAGCGGGTGAAGCTGGCGTGTCTCTCCCTCGTTTTGCCAAGTCTGTTGATGATCGGGCCCCGGAAGATGTCTGGCCGATCACGGATGGCCCGGTAGATGTGATTATTCTTGAAGGCTGGTGTGTTGGTTCGGTACCTGAAGAAGAGGCGTCACTTAAGGAGTCAATTAATGAGCTGGAGTCTGAGGAAGATCAGGCGGCCTATTGGCGAACGTACGTTAATGACTGTCTGAAAGGGGAATATCAGATCCTCTATGGTTTGCTCGATAAACTCATCTTATTAAAAGCACCCAATTTTGAATGTGTTTATAACTGGCGACTTGAGCAGGAACAGAAGTTGCGGGCTAAAGTGCGTCATGAAGCCTCGGGAATAATGAATGAAGTGCAAATCGCACGATTTATCCAGCATTATGAGCGGTTGACACGGCATAACCTTGCCGTACTTCCAGATGTCGCTGATCAGGTATTACTGCTTAAACCAGATCACAGTATTAGTGACAATAAATAATAACCACTGGGTTTGCCGCAACTTTGACAATGAAGCAGGTTACGGCTTAATCTCGCCGATCAGATTTTCAATAAGTTGAGTATTAGAATAAAAAAAGCTATGAAATTTCCACGTAAATCGATGTACAAAATATTCAGCCTGGGTTTGGTATTTACTCTTTCAGCATGTGCCCAGAGCCTTCAGGAACGGGTTTTACCAAACGACCCGGCTAATTATCGACTGGCCGAATCAGCTCATGATGGCGCTGGTCCGATGGACTTTACTGGAATCATCGGCAGTTCTGATGTGGCAAGTAATTTTCTTTATCTTCATGCAGGAATGATTCTTCCAAAAGGTGGTATCGGGCATCATTTCCATCACAGTATTGAGGAAATGTATGTTCTCCTCAGTGGTGAAGCAGAATTTACCGTTAATGGTCATACCTCTTTAATTGAAGCGCCTGTGATTGTTCCTAATAAGTTGGGGAGCTCGCACGGGCTGGTAAATACCACGGACGAGCCGCTTCGCTGGTTAAACTTCGCAGTTAGTGAAGTGAAGGGAAGGGGAGACGCATTTGACCTGGGCGATAATCGTGTCGGAGCGGATTTAGACCCTGTTCCGGTATTCGTCTATGGCCGGCTGGATAAGGAACCGAGCAGAAGATCCCTGTTTGAGCAGTCCGATGATGAAGTTAAGTATTTTCGGGTTCTGGGACCAGAAGTTTTCAGCACCAACTGGAACCATGTCGACCAAATTATTCTTCCTGAAGGAAGCGCAACGGATCCTCGCCAGCTAGAAGGCATAGAAGAAATTTATTACGTGATGGAAGGTTCCGGGGCTATTTCGGTGGATGGAGAAACAGCATCGGTTGAGATGGATGATGCATTCTTAATCTCTATGGGTGAGACAATTTCTGTTTCCAACAATGGTTCGGGTGACCTCAAGATCTTGATTATTGGCGTTAGGCAATAATCTGTAAGGCATAAATTTTTACCAACATATTATTAGAGCAAAAAAGCCATGAAACTTTCTCTTAATGCGCTGTGCGCAATATTTATTCTGGCAGTGTTTTTTACTTCGCCTGTCAGTGCACAAGAACTTGATGATCGAATAGTGCATCAGGATCCAGCAAACTACCGAGAGTCCCCTGCACACTTTGGGGCTGGCCCAATTCATTACACTGAGATGATTGGGCGTCGCGAGATGGCGACTAATTTTTTATATCTGCATGCAGGGCAAATTCCTGCCGGCGGCGGTATTGGCCATCATTTTCATCACAGTATTGAGGAAATGTATGTGCTTCTAAGTGGCGAAGCAGAATTCACCGTAAATGGCCATACCTCGGTGCTGAAAGCGCCTGTCGTGGTCCCCAATAAGCTTGGTAGCTCTCATGCTTTGGTAAATACCAGCGATGAGCCGCTTCGCTGGATGAACTTTGCTGTCAGTGAAGTGAAGGCAAAGGGTGATGCATTTGATCTAGTTGATAGTCGTGTTGACGCAAAGTTGGATCCCGTTCCAGTATTTGTGTATGGCCAATTGGACAAGGAATCGCGCAGAAGAGCGGTTTTCGAGCAGTCTGACGAGAATGTAGAGTATCAGCGAATACTTGGGCCTGAGGTTTTTAGTACTTCCTGGAATCATGTCGACCAGATAATTATTCCTCGTGGGGATTCGACGGACTCTCGCAGGCTCGAGGGTATGGAAGAAGTGTATTACGTAATGGAAGGTTCCGGCTCAGTTACCATTGATGGCGAAACTGCCTCGGTGGAAATGGACGATGCCTTTCCTGTTTTCGTGGATGAGACTATTTCTTTTGCCAATACAGGCACAGCTGACCTCAAAGTTTTGGTTATCGGCATCAGGCATGAAACGAAATTACAATCCCCAGCCATTGTGCTGCAAATGGATTTTGTTGTTCCTGAAGAAAACCAGGCAGCTTTCGAGGAAATGTATCACTCGATCTATGTGCCGGCCATGAAGGTTCAGGAAGGTTACCTAGGCTCCAAGCTATTGCGTTTGTATCCGCAAGAAGTGGCAGATCGCATAAAGGCTATACCTACTGAATTTAATTATCAGATCCAGATCTCTTACGACACTGAAGAGAATCGCCGCAGCTGGGAACTGAGTCCAGAGCATGACATTGCCTGGCCAGCGGCCACTAGTCTGGTGGATGAGTTCAAATGGCGTGGATATGAAGTTCAAGGGAGTAATACAAATTAATTGCTGAAAGTCATTTGATAGATACAAAAAGGCCCGCTTTAAAGCGGGCCTTTTTGTATAGAGTTAAAAGAGTCTTCTTAAATACAAATACTAATTGCAAGCTAAATCAAAGTTTCGGGTGGGATCTTTCCTTAGCTTTGTTACCCTGTAGATGCAGGAAATCTTCGTCGTAATTGGCGCACTCTCTGGCTAAAATAGCCTGCTTTCGAGTTATTCCCCAGCGGTATCCGCCAAGCTCCCCGCTTTGTCTAAGTACCCTGTGACAGGGAATGATTAGTCCTACCGGATTGGCCCCTATGGCCGTGCCGACGGCACGGACAGCCTTTGGCTTGCCTGCAGCTTCTGCAATATCCGTATAGGAAGCTACCATTCCAGGCGGGATTTTGAGCAGAGCGCGCCATACGCTAAGTTGGAAATTGGTTCCCCGAACCCAAAGAGAGATTGGCAGGCCATCCGCTGCTGTTTTCGCAAATAATTGATGAGCAACAGAAGAGGTTTCCCCAAGTGTTTCCCTAAATTCTGCATTGCGCCAAAGCTTTCGGAGCTGCTGAAGAGGTTCTTCAGCTGCCCCAGGCTCGATAAAGTCCAGCTGGCAAATTCCTTTGTCTGTTAACGCGATAAATATCTGACCGTAAGGCGTTGGATGATAACCATAGTTGATACATAGCCCTTGCCCCCTGGTGCGGAATTCCGAAGGAGTAACTGCTTCAATCTGGACAAAATGATCATACAGGCGAGAGCCGCTACTCAGACCAAGCTCATAGCTGGTTTCCAATGATGAGAATTGGTTCTGGCGCAATAGGGTTTTTGCGTTCTCAAGGGTAAGTATCTGCAAGTAGCGTTTTGGGGTGACTCCTGCCCAACGACTAAAAAGGCGCTGAAAATGATATTCGCTCAAATGAATCTCGGCGGCGATTTCAGCAAGCGAGGGCTGGTTGCCTATGTTGGTGCGGATAAATTCTATGGCCTTGGCAATTCGTTCGTAGTCAGACATGTGATTCTAAATACTTATTATTGGAGCCATTTTAGGATTCGGCTTTAGGCGTGGCGAGCCGAATCTTGCGGTTATCTATTCAGGAATTACTGGTCAGGCTTTGGCCAAAATCTGGTCGAGCTTATTGGCAAATGCTTGCCTGTCGGTCAGGTCAAATGGAGGTGCACCCCCTGTTTGCACCCCGGTTGAGCGAAGCTGATCCATGAAATCGCGCATATTCAAGCGCGCACCGATATTGTTTTTGGTGTACAACTCACCTCTGGGGCTAAGGGCTTGGGCGCCTTTTTCAATGACTTCTGCAGCTAGTGGTATATCGGCGGTGATTACCAAATCGGCAGTTTCGACGCGCTTAACGATTTCGTTGTCAGCGACATCAAATCCTTGAGGCACCTGAATTGACTGAATAAATTTGGACTTGGGAACACTGATATATTGGTTTGCAATCAGGGTGACCTGAATTTCGCGACGCTGCGCCGCCCGGAAAAGAATTTCTTTCACGGGTAACGGGCAGGCATCGGCATCGACATAGATTTTCAGGAGGCGAGCGCTCCAATCGCTTGCATTAATTCGTCTTTATAAGATGCGTCTGTCAGTTCATTGGCTTCCGAATCGAAATGGTCGTTAAAGTTAGGTATCGACAGGTGGGCCTTAATTTCTGTACCAAAGCGGGGAAATGAATTTAGGGCAATTTCCATGACTGTGGCGCCGCCGCGGCCGCCGGGCGAGGTGGACAGTAGGATCATGGGGGTGTTCTGGAAAACCTGTTTTTCAATACGTGTGCACCAGTCGAACAGGTTTTTCCAGGCAGCAGGAAAATTACCATTGTGCTCCGCTGTGGAAACCACCAGAAAATCGGCGCTGGCGATTTTGGCCAGAAAATCTTTGGCTGGCTCCGCCTGACCAATTTCTGCTTCACGGTCAACACTGAATAGTGGGATTTCATAATCATTGAGATCCAAAACCTCAATGTCTGCTCCATCGAAAAGCCCAGCCACATAGGCGGCCAGTTTTTTGTTAATGGAATTTTTGCTGTTACTGGTAGAAAAAGCGACGATTTTCAAAATAATTCCTCGGTATTGAAACGGTGATACATAGTTACGGATCAAATAGCGAATGGGTTTTTTGGTAGGGAAAAAAACTAGTATTGGCTTTGTGGCATATGTACGACGAGGCCATCAAGATCATCAGTGACCTCAATCTGGCAAGACAGCCGACTGTTGTCCTGCATCTCTGAGGACATTTCCAGCATCAGCTTCTCTTCATCAGACGCCGGGCCGGTTTTTTCAAACCATGCGTCTTCGACAATGCAGTGGCAGGTTGCACATGCACAGGCGCCACCACATTGACCAATGATACCATCGATCATGTTGTCCACGGCACCTTGCATCACGCTGTCGCCGACAGGTACGTCCGCTTCGAAGGCATTGCCCTTGTGATCAATATAGGTAATAAGCGGCATGAAAAATCTCCTGATGATAGTTAGCGATTAATAGATTTCGATTATTCGATGAGCTCGAGCAACTGTTTTACGCCCAGATTATCGTCGGCCAATTCTTCCGGGCTTGGGTTTATGCCATTTTTTAGCATTTGTTGCGCAAGCCGAAATTCCTGAGGGCGATTTACACAGTCTGCAGCGACCAGTTTGCCGTTTAAAAAATACCATGCAACAAAACTGCGAGAATTGTCTATGTCTCCCCGGATAACCATCTGGTCATAGTCATCATTTAGCCCGGCCATCTGCAATTTGATATCGTACTGGTCAGACCAAAACCAGGGAACTACTGCATAGGGTTTGATTTTACCGCACATGGTTGCGGCGGCACTCATGGCTTGCTCCGAAGCATTGGGTACTGACTCCAATCGTAAGAATCGGTTATATATGCTGCTTGGGTGCTTGGCACAGTCGCCGACAGCAACAATATCCCGGTCTTCCTCCGAAGCGCAAAATTCGTCAACAATAATACCGTCATCGACGGGAAGTCCGCAGGCTTCGGCTAATTCTGTATTGGGGGTAACACCTATGCCAATAATCACCAGATCCGCCAGAAAGCGTTTGCCACTGGCACAGATAACACTCTCAACCTGTTTGTCACCTTCAAAAGAATCCGGTTTCTCCCGAGTATGAATCTGGATCCCTTCCTGCGAATGAAGGCGCGTAAAAAAATCCGAGACTGGTCCGGCGGTCACACGTCTTAGCACGCGGCTAGAATGAACCAATACATCAACCGCCATTCCCATTTTTCGCAAGAGCGCGGCAGTCTCAAGGCCAATATAGCCGCCACCGATAATCACGGCTCTACCGCCATGTTTGATGTCCTTCTTGATGGCTTCAGCATCAGATAGGTTGCGCAGATAATGAATGCCCGACAAGTTGGAGCCAGCAATCGCCAATTTTTTTACCCGGGCCCCTGTGCACAGCGCTAGCTTGTCGTATTTCAGCCGCTCGCCATTTCCCAGGACTACAGATTTAGTCGCTCGATCGATGGATTCGACATGAGTTTCTAGCAACCATTTAACATTCAGCTTTTCATAAACGGCCGGTTTCCTGATTAACAGGTTCTCAGGCGTTTTTTCACCACTGAGGTAGGTTTTGGAAAGTGGTGGGCGGTGGTAGGGAAGTTGCTTTTCGTCTGAAATGACAAGAATACGACCAATCCAACCCTCTTGGCGTAAACTCGCAATAAGCTGCGAGGCAGCGTGGCTGCCGCCGATAATCACTGCGATTGAGTCGGAATTCATGGCTGGACTTGATTGTCTGAAGTTTTGAGGCGGAAAGGTTAACCTAGTGTGGATAGCCAGACGAGCCGAATAAGGTAAAAATATTTTAAAGTTTGTATTGATCCCGGGGTAGGAATCATTGCCCCTCTAATCAACATGTGATTACCTTCGATACAGAAAATTTAGTCTATAGGGAGGGCAGAGATGTCGGAGCAAAAGTTTTACCAGGTGCCTGCAGCGTTGGCCGATAGTGCCTATATAAATCCTGTTCAGTACGAGCGTCTCTACAAGGAATCTATCGAGCAACCTGAACACTTCTGGTCACGCCATGCACAGGAATTTCTGACCTGGAGCAAGGATTTTGAGCAGGTGTTTGATTTTGATTTTGCCGAGGGTCGGGCCAATTGGTTTTCAGGAGGACAGCTAAACGTTTGTGTGAATTGTGTTGATCGTCATTTGGATCAGCGGGCAGACCAGGTAGCAATTGTTTGGGAGGGGGATGACCCAGCGGATAGCAAGGAAATAACCTTCGCCGAGTTACACAAAGAAGTCAGTCGCCTGGGGAATGTTCTGCGCGAGCAGGGTGTGAAAAAAGGTGATCGGGTCTGTATTTATATGCCGATGATTCCGGAGGCTGCCTATGCCATGCTCGCCTGTGCACGTATTGGGGCCGTCCATTCTGTTGTTTTTGGAGGCTTTTCTCCCAACTCGTTGTCAGACCGCATCCTGGATTCCGATTGTCAGGTAGTTATTACTTCGGATGAAGGTGTGCGTGGTGGCAAAGTCATTCCACTAAAAGAAAATACAGACAAGGCGCTTAAGAATTGCCCCAATGTGCGCGCATGCCTGGTAGTGAAGCGAACCGGAAGCGACATTAATTGGGTTGAAGGCCGCGATCTCTGGTATCACGAGCAGATAGAGCGTGTCAGTGATGAATGTGAACCGGAAGCCATGGATGCAGAAGACCCTCTCTTCATCCTCTATACCTCCGGTTCTACGGGAAAGCCCAAAGGCGTACTGCATACAAGCGCCGGCTATCTGCTGCAATCGGCTATGACTTTCAATTACGTATTCGACTACAAGGATGGCGAAACCTACTGGTGTACTGCGGATGTTGGCTGGATAACCGGGCATTCTTATATTATTTACGGGCCGCTGGCAGTAGCGGCGAAAACCCTGATGTTTGAAGGTGTTCCAACCTATCCGGATGCCAGTCGTTGCTGGCAAATTTGTGACAAGCATAATGTTGCCCAGTTCTATACGGCGCCGACTGCCCTGCGAGCACTGATGGGGCAGGGCAACGAATACGTCTCGAAAACCTCACGCGGGTCTCTTCGTATCCTGGGTACTGTGGGTGAGCCCATCAATCCTGAGGCTTGGGAGTGGTACTACCACGTGGTGGGCGAAGAACGCTGTCCGATCGTTGACACCTGGTGGCAAACCGAAACTGGTGCCCAAATGCTCACTCCGTTGCCGGGGGCGACAGGCTTAAAACCGGGCTCGGCCACAAAACCTTTCTTTGGTGTGCAGCCAGCTTTGTTGGATGAAAACGGCAATGAAATTAAGGGTGAAGGTGCCGGTGCCCTTTGTATCAAACACAGCTGGCCGAGTCAGATCCGTACAGTATTTGGTGATCATCAGCGCATGGTTGATACCTACTTTTCCACCTACAAGGGTTATTACTTCTCCGGCGATGGCGCCCGACGAGACGCCGACGGTTATTACTGGATTACCGGTCGTATGGATGATGTGCTTAACGTCAGTGGCCATCGAATGGGGACGGCAGAGGTAGAAAGTGCCTTGGTATTACATGAGAAGGTAGCTGAGGCCGCCGTGGTGGGATTCCCTCATGATATTAAAGGGCAGGGTATCTACGCCTACGTTACCCTGATGTCCGGGCAGGAGCCCAGTGACGATCTAAAGAAAGAGCTGATCGCTTTATGTGTTGATGAAATTGGCCCCATAGCCAAGCCGGATGCTATCCAGTGGGCCCCGGGTTTACCAAAAACCCGTTCGGGTAAAATCATGCGTCGCATCCTGCGGAAGATTGCCTGCAATGATCTGGACACACTGGGCGACACATCCACCCTGGCAGACCCGGCAGTTGTGGATGAGCTCATTGAAAACAGAGTGAGTAAATAAAGCTGCGGTGGATTGAATTTACAAATCCAGTTTTTTTCGCAGAGCCGCTACCTTGCTTAAGCCTTCCTTCTTTGAAAGGCCGTCTTCTTTAACTGATTGCCCCTGATCTTCGATCTGGGGTAAATCAATCTGTTGCCCACGACTGATTTCACCCAGCACTGTTTGGTAATTATTGCGGAAGACAGACAGGGCGTACTGTTCCGGAGTGGTGGATAAAAAATACCAATCCGATCGACGCCCCGCTTCATAGACTGCCGGGTGTGACCAATCGTGTTTGGCCTTGGGGCTAGGGGCGTTACAGGCTTCAACATAGGCTTGGTGTACATCGGGTGCCCGATAATCCTGTTCAGCACAGCGTGACAGCATTTGGTGGAGGGTTGGCAGGTATTCCTGTTCTTCGATAATGCGTTTTGTAGCTGCCAGCACTGTAGACGCGCTGTAGTTTTTTAAACTTTCAAACCAGAGTTTTTTTGCCTGATTTAGCAGCTCTCGGTCATCAGAGTAGGCTTTGTAAAACTGGTTGTGGAAATTAATACGAAATAGGGTGAACACCTGGTTGATGGTTTCAACCAGATCCTCGCGGCTATTACTATTCGCGGCGGGCTTAGGTTGCCCAGCTTCTGTCAGAGAGGTCTTCGACAATGCTTCGGTCTCTTAAGGAGTTTTCAGACAGATTACGCTGTTGCCATTGCCTTTTGGCAAATTGCAGAAACAGGGTATTCCATGAAGGGCGCAATTCGTTGCGGTCGCGCCAGTACATTACAAATTCGGGAACCAGGTCGCGAGCAAAATCGAGGTCAATCCTGGCAATTCGCAAGACATCATAAACGTCATCGCTTGGTTGCCAGTCCGATGTCATGACCGTAGGACGACTTTCGTTTTTAAGTGTGTGCTGGAATTCGGCCCACTGGCGTTTTACATGATTAATAAATCGTGCATTCCAGGTATTACACTGATCACCTTTCTCCGACCAGTAAAGGATAAATTCGGGGATGGCATCTTCAATAAAGTTGCGGTGAATACCCGCCTGAATTTCCAGAATTTCAAGGCAATCGGTGGAAGGACGCCACTCACGGTTCATTGATTCGGGTTCATTCTCGCGGGTTTGTTCCCAGGTAGGAGTCTCAGGCTTTCGAGCCTGGCTTTGACGTGCCTCAAAATCGCGCCACTTTCGCAGGACATGGCTGACAAAACGATTACCCCAAGAGTGCCTCGCTTCTGCTCGTTCACTCCAGTAATGCACAAACTCAGCTATTTGATCATGTGAAAAGTGGTTGGGGACACCCTGTTGCGCCAGCAAACGCAGGGCGTTGTCGTCAGGTTGCCAACTTGGTGCCATAGCACCTGCATGAGAGGCAGATCCTTTATTTGCCGGCTGGGCTGTGACATGGCGAGTAGAAAGGCTGTCTTCATTAAATGCATAGCGAATTTCGCCGGACTCACTAAGGGGCGCAGAGCTCATCAGGACGACACCTTGCTGACGAAGATTCTCGGCAGCCCTTTGAATATCCGAGGCCTTCCAAAAAGGTAGCAGTGCCGTCAATTGCTCTGATTTCAGGGTGTGCCACTGATAGCGACCGCTGACTTCTGATTCAGCAATTACACGTTGGTCACTGAGACACTGCAGCAGGATAGCTTCTTCCAAACCCAGAGTGCTGGCCAGTTCAACAGAAAAAGCGATTTGGCGGCTGGGTATAAGAAAGGACATAGGACAAATATTTCGATTGATTCAAAACAGAATAAAGGAGACTGCATGCTACACTTTGCCAACTGTCTTGGCACTATCTTGTGTAACAAGATGCTTGCCAAAATCCAAACTTATACCAATTGAAATGGCTAAAACCAAAACTGCTTTCGTTTGTACAGACTGTGGCGCCGACTATAGTAAATGGGCGGGTCAGTGCACGGCATGCCAGGCCTGGAATACCATTTCCGAGGTGCGCCTAGGTTCAGGCAAACGTTCGGTAAGTCATACTCGATCTGGTTACGCGGGCGCAGCCAATAGTCGTGCACAGGTTTTATCCGATGTTGAATTTACGGAGCTGGAGCGCCGGAAAACTGGCTTTGCTGAGCTGGATAGAGTCTTGGGTGGAGGTCTGGTTCCAGGTTCAAGCATCCTCATCGGTGGCGATCCGGGGGCGGGTAAAAGCACATTGCTTTTACAGGTAATGTGCGCACTTTCCGAGCAGGCGGAAACGCTTTACGTGACTGGCGAGGAATCACCACAGCAAGTTGCCATGCGAGCCAGACGACTGGGTTTAAAAACAGACAAGCTTAAAATCCTTGCCGAAACCTCGCTTGAAAGCTTGATGGCGCAGGTTGAAAACGATCGACCAGCAATCATAGTGGTCGACTCCATACAGGTTATGTATCGCGAAGATATTACGTCGGCGCCGGGGAGCGTGAGTCAGGTGCGCGAATGTGCTGCAGACCTTGTTCGTTTCGCCAAGCAGACGGAAACCGTCTTGTTTTTGGTCGGCCACGTGACGAAAGAGGGTAATCTTGCTGGTCCGCGCGTTCTGGAACACATGATCGATTGCTCCCTAATGTTGGATAGTTCCAGCGACTCTCGATATCGCATGCTGCGAAGCCAGAAAAACCGTTTTGGCGCCGTCAACGAGCTGGGTGTTTTCGCCATGGCAGATACTGGTCTTAAAGAAGTCAGTAATCCCTCTGCCATTTTTCTAACCCGGGCGGAAGAAGAATCACCGGGAAGTCTGGTCACTGTGATTTGGGAGGGTACTCGCCCACTGTTAGTCGAGCTACAGGCACTGGTTGATGACACTCACTACAATAGCCCGCGAAGAGTGGTAGTGGGACTAGACCAGAATCGTCTGGCCATGCTTCTGGCCGCTTTGCATCGCCATGCAGGAATCGCACTTTCTGATCAGGATGTCTTTGCCAATGTTGTGGGCGGCGTGAAAGTTACCGATACCAGCGCAGACGTGCCGCTCTTGCTAGCAGCACTTTCAAGCTTGCGAAGCAGGGCTTTGCCCAAGGATTTGGTGGCATTTGGGGAAGTTGGTCTGACAGGTGAAATTCGTCCTGTTGCCAATGGCCAGGAGCGCATACGTGCCGCTGCCATGCATGGGTTCAGGCGAGCGATTGTGCCCCTGGCGAATAAGCCGAAAAAAGCCATAGAGGGAATTGAGGTGATAGGCGTTAAAAGTCTGTCGGAAGCACTGGATGCCACGTAGACGTTATTGCAATAAAAAAAGGGAGCCAGTTGGCTCCCTTTTTTATTCCTTTTATCACTGGGTAGTTTAGTGGTTATAACCACTTTCATTGTGTTGGGTTAAGTCTAGCCCTTGGGTTTCTTCTTCCTCATTAACTCGAAGCGGCGTTAAGAGGCCGACGACTTTCAGGATGATAAAGGTCACTAAGGCCGTGTAAACCAAGGTTGAGATAACGCCAATGGCCTGAACACCGAACTGGCTGCCCATTGCCATGCCTTCGTTGTATCCCTGCCCACTGAAAATGCCCAGTTGGTCGGAAGCAAAAACAGCGGCAAGCAACGTGCCAAGAATGCCACCCACGCCGTGAACCGGAAATACGTCCAGTGAGTCATCAATCCGCAGCTTAAGTTTGATGGTTTGGGTGGCAAAGAAACAAATAACGCCAGCCAGCAAGCCAATAACCAAGGCTCCGCCAGGGCCTACAAAACCCGATGCGGGGGTGATGGTTCCCAGGCCGGCAACCATACCGGTCACGATGCCCAAAACGGAGGGTTTCCCGAACTTGATCCATTCAACGGCCATCCAGGCAAGTGAGCCAGCGGCGGCGGATATATGAGTGACTAAAATAGCCATGCCTGCGTCGCCATTGGCCGCCAGAGCAGAGCCCCCATTAAAGCCAAACCAGCCGACCCAGAGCATGCCTGCGCCAGCAACGGTAATTGGTAGGCTGTGAGGAACCATATGTGGACTTGGGAAGCCAGATCTATTGCCGATTACTACAGCAGCAACCAGGGCGCCTACACCAGCAGTGATGTGAACCACGGTGCCGCCGGCGAAATCCAGCAACCCCATCTCGCCGAGCCAGCCACCACCCCAGACCCAATGACAAATTGGGGCATAAACCAGAATTAGCCATAGGATACTAAACAGGCACATTGCCGAGAAGCGCATGCGTTCAGCAAATCCACCGACAATCAGGGCGGGAGTGATAATGGCGAAGGTCATTTGGAACATGGCAAACACAGACTCGGGAATATCTCCTGAGAGTGTGTTTTCTCCGATTCCGGAAAAGAGAAAATTAGATAAGTTACCAATGTAAGCGTTGGCGCTGCCCCCATCTCCAAAGGCAAGGCTATAACCTGCAACAAGCCAAACAAGGGAAGCGATGCAGGTGATTGCAAAACATTGCATGAGCACCGAGAGCACATTCTTGCTTCGCACCAGGCCACTGTAAAAAAGGGAAAGCCCCGGAATGGTCATAAACAGCACCAGGGCTGTCGACGTCATAATCCAGGCGGTATTTGAGCCATCCAGTTCTTGTGCAACCAGAACTGAAGGAAACAGCAAGGTGAGTGACCCTGTTACAGCCACCAGATGTTTAAGATTCATTGTTCCCCTCCTCAGGGCGGGAATACTACCCCCGTTGGCAGTGTTCCCTTTTGTTATTTGTATTTTCAGGAATAGCAGAAATCACCATCTTTGTGCTGGCGCACTGCTAACGTGCAGAAAAATGAATCAAAATGGGGCGTTAGTCAAATATACCTTTAAATTGTGAAGTGTTAACTATTGTTAGCGATCCAAGCCTTTGCTTTCTATTCCTTACATCCCTTTGTATGCTTGCGCCATTAGGGAAGGAAGTTTTATGAAGTTCGTCTTAAACCTGCTTGCTATTATGCTACTGCTCTCTGGCTGTGTTTCCCCGAGCCCGGATACGGCTGCCAGCAACCAATCCGCGTCTGCAACTGCAAGTCAGGACGATTCTTCTGCGGAAACCGGAAATAACAATGAGCGTCTCTACGCAAGAGAGCTGATACTCGAGGAAGAAATGATTCTTCCGCAGTCGGTTCCAGCCTCTTCAGCCGAACCTGACCCAGCAACGAATACGGAAGCGCAGGATTCGCCGGTTGCCATTGATCTGTACAACACCTTCACCCTTCAGCTAGTCGCCATGCCATCTACCGAGTCTGCCATTGGCTACGCCCGGCAATACGGTATTGATCCGGAGCATGCTGGTGTGGCGCGTATACTGAGTCATGGGGAAATCTACTTCATACTTGCCTACGGAGTGTATTCAACACGAGCACAGGCAGAGAATGCCAGTGAGGAACTTCAGCAAATGGGCGTTCCGGAGCCATGGATACGTCGCCTTGGCACGATAGAGCGGCTCTCCTTGGAAGCAGATGCACTCTACCCTAGGCCATGATCCCCAAGATTCAATGTATTAAGTTCGGGCTTGTTTTGAGCCTGTTTTTGGCTTTTTCGGTTTTTGCTGAGTCGAAAACGGGCAGGTTACTGGACGAACTGGATTTAAGAAGTTCCCAGCGGGCAGAGATCAATGCGGTGCTTATAGGGGGAATGCAGTCACTGGAGGTGATCAATAAGGAAATTCTCAAACTGGAGCAATCGAAAGTGATGGCTAAAGACAACGCAGAGCTAGAGCATATGTATATGGCTTTGCTAGAGCAGCGCTTGCGGTTGGTGCAAAAAATGGCTTCAGATATTCTCTCTGTGCTTGATGCAGAGCAGTTACAAAAGTTTGATTTTGGCCATCTCATCGAGAGCCTGCCACAAGATGTGGGTGATACAGAAACCTGGGAACAGGAAATCTAAAAAATAAAAGGTCAGGGGAAATGAAAAATTTAGCTCGATTTCTAGTGCTTTGCACCTATTTTTTGCTGTCTGCGTGTGCTTCCAACAGTTACTCCGAACTTTACGATTTTTATCCTGTTGAAACAAATACTGACAGCAAACGCTTTCGTTATGAGTTTATTCTAGGCACTGGAAGCGCAGCTAATAGCTCGCGAGAAGCCCCACATCGAGGTTTTGTTGTAAGTTTTGATGATATGCTGGAAGAGCTGGAAAAATATATGGACGAAAATCCATATTGCACCCAAGGCTACTTTGTCTACGACGAAATATTTGATGGGAACAATTACACATTGCTTGGCGAATGCCAGGAGTCTAAATAAATGACAGAAAAAAAGGCGCACATTCTGTTGGTGGATGATGATACAGCACTGACGGGTTTGTTGGACGAGTACCTGTCCCAACAGGATTTTTCTGTTGTAACAGCGGCCAATGCAATGAAAGCCACCGAGATCCTGGAGCAAGACAACCAGATAAACCTAATTGTGCTGGATATCATGATGCCGGGTATGAGCGGTCTGGAATTGCTTTCAGTCATCCGGGCTCGCTGGCAAATTCCTGTCATCATGCTGACCGGCAGAGGGGAAGACATTGACCGTATTCTCGGCCTGGAAATGGGCGCAGACGACTATTTGGCAAAGCCCTGTAACCCGCGAGAGTTGGCAGCTCGCATTCGTGCAGTTTTGCGTCGATCAGCCGGCGAGGCCACAAGTGCACCGGAAACGACTGATATTGAGATCGGCAGTGTCACACTTCGGCCGGGCTCTAGATCTGTAACGATCAATGGTGAGCGCGTGGCGTTTACTACGGCGGAGTTTGATGTGCTCTGTGAATTAATGAAGGATGCCGGCAATGTCGTTAGCGAGCACTTGACCCAGGTCGTGTTGCATCGAGAATTATCACCCTACGATCGCAGCATTGATGTGCATGTCAGTCGCGTGCGAAATGCCCTGAGACAGTCTTTACCCGACAAGGAAATGATCGTCACCATACGTGGCGTCGGTTACCAGTTTGTTCGCAGTTCATGACCTGATTTGCTAATCAACTCATGGAGTTTGTGCGCTGAATATTTCCCGGATAAAAATCGCCAGATCGCTTTTTTGGAAAGTTTTCCTGATCATCTGGATCACCAATATGCTGCTGATCTCGGCCGGTGCCCTGATGATCCGCTTGGAGTATATCGAACGCTATAAGCGTATGGTCGATGATGCGCGTATACATGGGCTGACGGAATATATCGTTTCACGGTATGAGGCGGGCATGGATACCCGTGATTTTCGCCGCTCAAGTGAGCGGCGCGGACGCTTTCCCCGTATTGTGATTAGAGACATGGATACGGCGCTAATCGTCTTTAGTTCACGACGGGATGCTGAGAATTTTTCCGGGGATATTTATTGGGATTATGTCTCCCCGGCCAGCGGGCACTATCGGGTTTACATTGAGAAAGATCCGTTTTTCGAATATGAAGAGCCTGGGTTTCCACTGGCATTGGCGGCACTTGCCTCTGCCATAACTGCCATCTTTAGCCTGTTGCTAACCTATCTGATTACCCGGCCAATTCTAAAGCTGAGAGAACATGTAGAGGGACTGGGTTCTGACCTGTCAGTGCCGCTGGAAAAGCGATTGCTTGAGCGACAAGATGAATTCGGCGAGTTGGCACGATCAGTTGATGATATGTCGATTCGTATTCGCGACTTGATAGATTCCAAACAGCAATTATTTTTTGATATATCCCACGAATTACGTGCTCCATTGGCTCGAATGCAAGTTGCCGCAGAGATTGTCAGGGATCGGTCAGAAAAAAATGGTGAGGATCTGGTTATCAACGACCGGGTGGATCGTGAAATCAGGGCCCTTGACCAACTAATTACCGAGTTAATGAGTTATATCAAGGAAGACTACACCCAACTCCCCACTGAAGAGACGAATCTCTGCGTTTTGGTGGAAGCCCTGATAGAGGATCAGGACTTTTCAAGTTCAAGCCATAAATTGAGCTTTCGTTGTGAGCACCCCGATTTAAATATCCTCTCGAAGCCGGTATTGCTGGAACGGGCGATACGAAACCTGTTGGAAAATGCAATTAAGTATTCCCCAGAAGATTCGCCGGTTGAGATTGAAGTAAAAGACACCGATGAGGGATATTCTATTTGTGTTTTGGATGCTGGCCCCGGTATTCCTGATGACCAACTGGCAAAAGTAATTGAGCCTTTCACACGCTTACACCCGGAAAGTATTGAGGGCATTGGGTTGGGGCTAAGTATTGTGGTTCGTGCCGTTGAGGAGCTCGGGGGAAAGCTGGAGCTCACTAATCGTGAAAACGGTGGGTTAAGCGCTTGTATTCTTCTGCCCAAATAAAACCGTCTTTAGACCAAACCAAAACAGGCTATTAAGGAAAATTATAAAGAAAGGGGCATTATTCATGCCCCAACGCTTTAGCCGATTCGACGATAAGTACGCCTCTTGGGCTGGGCATCCTGACCTTTCCGCTTGATCAAATCTTCATGGTACTCGGTAAAGTTCCCATCGAAGAATTCCACATTGCCATCGTCTTCGTAGGCCAGGATGTGGGTGGCGATGCGATCCAAAAACCAGCGATCATGCGAGATCACCATGGCGCATCCCGGGAAGCTTAGTAAAGCTTCTTCCAGGGCGCGCAGTGTTTCCACATCCAGGTCATTGGAGGGTTCATCAAGAAGTAACAGGTTTGCTCCCTGTTTAAGGGTATTGGCCAAATGCAGTCGCCCGCGTTCACCACCGGACAAATCACCAACGCGTTTTTGTTGATCAGAACCTTTAAAGTTAAAACGGCCAACGTAGGCACGTGAACTGACTTCGTAATTCCCAATCGTCAGCATATCGGCACCTCCAGAGACGGCCTCCCAGACAGATTTTCCGTCTTCGAGGCTCTCGCGACTTTGCTCAACAAACGCCAGTTTTACGGTTTCGCCAATGCGGATATCACCACTGTCTGGTTGTTCTTCGCCGCTGATCAGTTTAAATAGGGTCGATTTGCCCGCACCGTTTGCGCCAATAATGCCGACAATGGCCCCGGGAGGAATCTGGAAGCTGACATCATTGAACAGCTCGTGCCCCTCAAACGATTTGCCAACAGTGTTGAATTCCACGACCAGGTCGCCAAGTCGTGGACCGGGGGGAATATAAATCTCATTGGTCTCGTTGCGCTTTTGGAATTCCTGCGAATTCAATTCGTCGAAGCGTGCCAGTCGAGCCTTGCTTTTTGCCTGTCGGCCCTTGGGATTGGAGCGAACCCATTCAAGCTCCTGTTTGATCGCTTTTTGTCGGGCCGCTTCTGTACGCTCCTCGTGTTCCAGTCTGGCTCCTTTGGTTTCCAACCAGGTACTGTAGTTACCTTCATAGGGAATGCCGTGACCGCGATCCAGCTCCAGAATCCAGCCGGCCACATTATCCAGAAAGTAGCGATCGTGGGTTACTGCGACCACAGTGCCATCGAAATCAGCGAGAAACTGTTCCAGCCAGTAAACAGATTCGGCATCAAGGTGGTTAGTAGGCTCGTCGAGCAACAGCATGTCTGGTCGCGACAATAATAATTTGCACAGGGCTACTCGACGTTTTTCACCCCCGGACAGGTTGGCAACCTTGGCATCCCAGTCTGGTAGTCGCAGTGAGTCAGCGGCTCGCTCCAGGGTGTTTTCAAGATTATGGGCATCCCAGGTCTGGATAACAGCTTCCAGTTTTTCCTGTTTCTTCGCCAGTGCGTCAAAGTCTGCATCAGGTTCGGCATAGGCGGCGTAAACCTCGTTCAGGCCGTTGATGGCATCCAGTGGCTCGCGCAATCCATCTTCAACGTTTTCTTTTACCGTGCGCTCCCCATCTAGCTCCGGTTCTTGCGGAAGGTAGCCAACCTTGATGTCTGGCATGGGTCGCGCTTCGCCGACAATGTCGGTATCGATGCCGGCCATTATTTTTAGCAGGGTAGATTTGCCCGCGCCGTTTAAACCCAGAACACCAATTTTTGCACCGGGGAAAAATGACAGGGAAATGTCTTTCAGGATTTCGCGTTTAGGCGGAACGATTTTGCCTACGCGGTTCATTGTATAAACGTATTGAGCCATGTAATGGATAACCGAAAACAGTTGAGTTTGCAGGGGCGGGAGCCTAGTTGATGCCCGGCAGGTTTGCAATCAGGCTACAAAGTATTTTCCCGGTTTTTCCATGGCTATTTTAACTCGGAAAACGAGGGGCTTTGATGTAGAATGCCGCGCTTTCCATACCCTTGGTAACAGCGACCGATTTGGATCTTTCCCAGAGCCCAAATCACCTACCCATTAAGGCCATCAAATGTTCGATAAATCTCTCTCTATCTCCAGTTATGACCCTGAAGTTGCGCAGGCTATTGCACAAGAGACTGTGCGTCAGGAAGAGCACATTGAGCTCATCGCTTCTGAAAACTACTGCAGCCCTATGGTAATGGCGGCTCAGGGCAGTTCACTGACGAATAAATACGCTGAAGGATATCCCCACAAGCGTTATTACGGCGGTTGTGAGTTCGTCGATAAGACAGAAGAACTGGCCATAGAGCGAGTGAAACAGCTTTTTGGGGCAGGTTTTGCCAACGTGCAGCCGCATTCCGGCTCGCAAGCGAATTCAGCTGTTTATCAGGCGCTGGTTGTGCCCGGGGATACTATTTTGGGTATGAGTCTGGCAGAAGGGGGACATTTGACCCATGGTGCCAAGCCCAACTTCTCCGGAAAGATTTACAACGCAATCCAGTACGGCCTAAATGCCGACACTGGCGAAGTAGATTACGAGCAGGTCGAAGCCTTGGCGTTGGAACACAAGCCGAAAATGATTATTGCGGGTTTTTCCGCTTACTCTGGGATCCTCGATTGGGCACGCTTTCGTGAGATCGCCGATAAAGTTGGCGCTTATCTAATGGTCGATATGGCGCATGTTGCTGGTTTGATCGCTGCGGGCGTTTACCCCAATCCTGTGCCTTACGCCGATGTGGTGACCTCAACCACCCACAAAACATTGCGCGGCCCTCGTGGTGGCATAATCCTGGGTAAGGCCAATGAAGAAATTGAAAAGAAAATTAATTCGGCAGTTTTCCCAGGCGGACAGGGTGGCCCGCTTTGTCATGTGATTGCGGCCAAAGCGATTGCCTTTAAAGAAGCTTTGGAACCAGAGTTCAAAACTTATCAGGAACAGGTAGTCAAGAATGCCCAGGCCATGGCCCAGGTCTTTCTGGATAGAGGTTTGGGTATTGTTTCAGGGGGCACTCAAAATCATTTGATGCTGGTTAGCCTGCTGGGTAAAGACTACACCGGTAAGGATGCCGACGAAGCGCTGGGCAATGCGTTTATTACTGTAAACAAGAATGCCGTACCCAACGACCCGCGCTCACCCTTTGTAACTTCAGGTCTCCGCATCGGTACGCCGGCGGTAACAACTCGTGGATTTAAAGAAGCAGAATGTACCGAACTGGCCGGCTGGATTTGTGATGTGCTTGAAAGCCTGGAAAAAGGTAATTCAGAAGAAGTCATCGCCGAAGTAAAGTCCAAGGTATTGGATATTTGCGGTCGCTTCCCGGTGTATGGCGGCTAATCAGTCCGTCAGGATTTAGCAAAAAAGTGGATGATTGCCTGAGCGCAATCATCCACTGAATCTTCCATATGTAGATGGTGTCCGCCATCGAACAATGCTTCCTCAAGATTGCCGATTCGGGCAATGTGGTGTGGCCTAAATGGCATGTTTTGCCAGAGCCCCTGCCGACCTTCAATCAAGAGTGTTGCTGCCGTAATTCTTCCCAAAAAAGCATCGATCTGGCCGTGCGTTAGCTTAAGGCTGGAGGGTGTTTTTAGACGAGGGTCTGCATGCCAGCGATAACCCTCCCCGTCTTTAAGCAGTGACCTCTCGGCCAGAATTTCTGCGGTTTCTACGCGAATCTTGGTGAACCCATCCGCCCGAGCTTCAATCGCTTTTTGTCGTGTAGCAAAAACAGAACCTTTAGTGCCGCTAAGGCGCTGGTTATCGAGGATGTGTGTGGCCAGGTTTTTGGGTACATCCTGTGCTTCCATGGGTAGGGGGACACCGCCCTCAATTAGAACTAAGTGGTCTATTCGTTCAGGGAAGGTGCCCGCCGAAATGGCGGCTATCCCGGCACCACGAGAGTGCCCAATAAGGCTGAAGGATTGCCATCCAATCTGATCGGCAATTGCGAATATTTCCCCAACTTCAGCCCAGATCAGGTACTGGCCATCCGGTGAGCGGAAATCGCTGTGCCCGTGACCTGCGGAATCAACCGCGACGATATCAATATCCGTTAGCTGGGCGGCCATGGGATCGAAACTGCCGCAGTTATCCAGCCAGCCGTGCAGTGCGATTGCCCGGTTTTTGGCCCCCGCATTCCATCGTTTGGCTGAAACTTTTAGTGAGTGAACTTCAAATTCGAGTTCTTCAACGTTGGAATCTGGCATGTAGGTCAATGATGTGCGGAAAGTTTGCGGCGCGTATTGTAACTGAATTGTGCAACTGCTAAATAAAGGATTGTCTTTTTTATCAGCAATTTAGGGCTGTTTTGGGTGTCCTCTGCTAGAATGTCGCGCCTGTTTTAATGATGGATGCACTTATGCATTGCCCTTTTTGCGCAGCCGAGGATACCAAGGTTATCGACTCCCGATTGGTCACGGGGGGTGCTCAGGTGCGTCGGCGTCGGGAATGCGGTAACTGCGAAGAGCGTTTCACCACTTACGAGAGCGCCGAGCTATTGATGCCACAGTTGATTAAATCTGATGGTGTCCGCGAGCCCTTTAATGAAAGCAAATTGCGCTCAGGGTTAAAAAAAGCGTTGGAAAAACGGCCGGTTAGCACAGAAAAGATCGAAGAAGCCATTGACCATATCAAACATCGCTTGCGAGCAGGTGGCGAGCGGGAAGTTCCTTCCCGAATTGTTGGCGAAGCAGTCATGGATGCCTTGCGTGGGCTTGATGCTGTGGCCTATGTGCGTTTTGCATCTGTTTATCGCCAGTTCGAGGACATTTCAGCTTTTCGCAAAGAGCTGGATGAATTGGAAAAGAAATAAAGCCTGACCCGCATGCCTATTACCATTTCTGACAGTCAATATATGGCTCGTGCCCTGCGCCTAGCAGAGCGGGGTATTTACACTGCCACGCCTAACCCGCGTGTTGGTTGTGTCATCGTCAATGATGGTCAGATCGTTGGTGAAGGTTGGCATCACAAGGCAGGTGGGGATCATGCCGAAGTCGTTGCGCTGAAAGCGGCTGGAGATAAATGCAGGGGGGCGACAGCCTATGTCTCACTTGAACCCTGCAATCATCAGGGCAAAACTGGCCCCTGCACGGAAGCCCTTATTAAGAATGGCATTGTTCGTGTGGTATATGGACAAGAGGATCTAAACCCAGAAGTATCGGGCGCGGGAATCCAGCGTTTGCGTGAAGCGGAAATTGAAGTTGATGGCCCTTTGATGGAGCGTGAAGCTAGGGCATTGAACCCAGGTTTTAACAAACGCATGGCGACCGGGTTACCATATGTTCGAATAAAAATGGCCGTGAGTCTGGACGGCCGGACGGCCATGCCCGATAGCAACAGTTTCTGGGTTACCGGACCCAAAGCAAGGGCAGATGTACAGAGACTTAGAGCGCAGTC